>CAMXNV010000142.1 GCA_947245315.1 uncultured Oscillibacter sp.
GGCTTCGCCGTGCCACCTCCCTCAAAGAGGGAGGCTTTTGTGGGGCCCGCACCCCAGTGCGGGCCATTTCCCCCGAGCTTCCCCCTTCTACCAATAGAACACCTTCGCTCAACTTTTTCCCTCCTCCCTGAAAGTTTTCCCCCCGCCCAATCGTATCCATAACGAGAGCGCTCCAAAGGAGTTGATACCATGGACACAAACCGGGAGGCGGAGCGTCTGGTGGGGGCCTATGCCGACGCCATCCTTCGCCTCAGCTACAGCTATCTGAAAAACACCGCCGACGCCCAGGACGTCTGCCAGACGGTGTTCGTCAAGCTCCTCACGGAGACCCATTCCTTCGAGAGCGGGGAGCACGAGCGGGCTTACATCTTACGCATGGCCGCCAACGCCTGCAAGGACCTTTTGAAGAGCCCCTGGCGGAAGCGGACCTGCGGCCTGGACACGGTGCTGGAGGTCCCGGCCCCGGAGGCGGGGGACGGCAGCGTCCTGGCGGCGGTGAACCAGCTGCCCGCCCACTACCGGACGGCAATCTACCTCTTTTACTACGAGGGCTATCAGGCGGCGGAGATTGGGAAGATTCTCGGCATCCCCACCGCCACGGTCCACACCCGCCTGGCCAGGGGCCGGGCAAGGCTCAAGGATATCTTAGGAGGTATGGATGATGAGCGATCTGTTTGACTACAAGAAGGAGATGAGCGAATTGCGCTTTACGGAAGAGCAGAAAAAGGCCCTGGCGGAGGCCGCCGCCTCCGCCGCCCGGACCCCGGCGAAGCGCCGCCGCCCGGTGTTCCGCACGGCCCTGATTGCCGCCGCCATGGTTCTGGCGCTGGCGGTGGGCGCGGGAGCGGCGGGAGTGCTGCCCAGCCCCAGGGAGATTTTCGCGCCCCTGTTCGGCGGGTCCGTTGCCCAGACGGAGGTCATTGATAAGATCGGGCACCCCATTGGGGCCTCGGACTCCGACGGGGGGATCACGATCTCGGCGGACGCCATCATGGGGGACCAGTACAACGCGGTGATCGTCTACACCATCAGCCGGGACGACGGGGAGCGCTTCTTCCCGGAGGGCGAGAGCCTGGACAACCGGATGCTGATGATGGGCGGCTTCGGCGGGGCCAGCTGGGTCAAGGGCGGAAGCCATGGCTCCAGCTGGTTCGTGGACGAGAATCCGGAGGACGACCGGATCCAGCTGGTGGAGACCGTCAGCTCCGACGTGCCCCTGACCAAGGGGACCGCCGACGCGGAGTTCCGGGACCTGCGGTGCATGGCTCCGGACGCGGACCGGGACGAGATTCTCTATCCCGGCAAGTGGCGGCTCCGCTTTGAGGTGGATTATGAGGACTGCTCCGTCCGCCTGGGCGGCGGCGAGACCGTCTCCCAGGACGGCCTGAACTTCACCATCGACGAGGTGACGGTTTCGCCCATCGCCGTCCGGGTGGCCTATACGGCGGACCTGGCGGTGGTCTGGGACAGCATGGCCTCCAGCGGGCGGCAGAGCGCCGGGGACGCCCGGCAGGCCCAGCGGTACTTGGAGAACATCGAGATTCTGCTCACCAGGACCGACGGCACGGTGATCGACCTGAGCGGCTCCGGCGGCGGCATCACGCCGGACTATGAGGCGAATGTTTCCCACTGCACCAAGGGCCAGGTTCTTGACGAGATCATCCCCCTGGAGGAGCTGGAGAGCATCAGCATCGCCGGGGTGGTGTATGAGATTCCGCAGGATTGAGGGCGGGGGCCCGGGAACGGCGTTTGCCTGAGTGCCTGCTGTTATGAAGGCCGGGCGGCTGATAGCCGCCCCTACGAGGTGGTCTATCGATAGGACACCGTGTAGGGGCGGGCTCTGTCCCGCCCCGTCTACTGGAAGCAGGGTACTCCCGGAGGACGGAAGGGGACGGAGCCCCTTCCCTACAGGGTGATCTATCGATAGATGGGAGGGCCTGGGAAAACCCCTCCCCCTCCCTCCAGGCGGTAGGGCCGGACTGAGAGGGTGCTTCGCTTCAAAGCCCAGAAAGGCCGGGACGTGAGTCCCGGCCTTTGCCGTCTCTAAGATTCCGGCAAGGGTTCCCGTCGAGGCTGGATAGGGAGCGTTCGAGATGCAGCTTAATTTTAAAACGCGGACTCTCCCCCGCGCCCGGCCTTCCCCCGCCCCAGCAGCGCCTCATGGGCCGCCACCAGGCCCGCCAGCACGGCCAGAAGGTAGACCGGGAACAACGCTGGGGCAATATGCTGGGCCACCAGGCCGAAGAGGGGCGGCATCAGGCAGGTGCCCACGTAGGCGCTGGCCATCTGGACGCCGATGACCGCCTGGGAGTTCTCCGGGCCGAAGTGCTCCGGGGTGGCGTGGATGAGGCAGGGGTAGACCGGGGCGCAGCCCAGGCCCGCCAGGACCAGCCCCGCCAGGGCGGGCAGGGTCCCCGGCACCGGCAGCAGCAGGGCCCCCACCCCCAGGGCGGTAACGGCCTGGCCCAGGCGGACCATCTGCCGGTCGTTGAGCTTCAAGGTCAAAAAGCCGCTGAGGGCCCGGCCCGCGGTGATCCCGGCGAAGAACAGCCCCGCCTGTCCCGCCGCCGTCTCCGCCGGGACGCCTTTCACCAGCGTGAGGTAGCTGCTGGCCCAGAGACCGGCGGTCTGCTCCAGGGCGCAGTAGCAGAAAAAGGCGGCCATGACGGCCCGGACCCCGGGGATGCGGAGAACCTGGGGCAGGGTCAGGGCCCGGGGGGCCGCCTCGCCGCCCTCTTCCCCGGCGGCCCGGGAGCGCCAGAGGGGCAGGGTTACCAGCAGCACGGCGGTGAGCCCGGCCTGGAGGAGGGCGATCCAGCGATAGCCCTGCTGCCAGGCGCCGCCTCCGGTGAGGGCCAGGCCCATCAGGTAGGGACCCAGGGAGGCCCCCACGCCCCACATGCAATGGAGCCAGCTCATGTGGCGGCTGGCGTAGTGGAGGGCCACGTAGTTGTTCAGGGCGGCGTCCACGCTCCCGGCCCCCAGGCCGTAGGGCACGGCCCAGAGGCACAGCTGCCAGAAGGAGCCGCTGAGGGAGAAGCCCGCCAGGGCCAGGGCCGTGAGGGCCACGCTGGCGGCGGTGACCTTCCCGGTCCCCAGGAGCCGGGTGAGGCAGCTGCTCTGGAGGCTGGAGACCACCGTGCCCAGGGCGATAATCATGGAGAGAATCCCGGCGTAGGACACGGGCACGCCGAAGCCGCCGTACATGGTGGGCCACGCGGCCCCCAGCAGGGCGTCCGGCAGGCCCAGGCTGATGAAGGAGAGGTAGATGACGCCTAAGAGCAGATGAGTCATGGGGTGGGACCTCCTGGTTTGGGATACGGCCATGATTATAGCAGGGAACCGGGAAAGGGGGTAGAACAAAAGCGCCGAAAGAGGAGGAGAAAACCGCCAAGGGCGGGGACGGAGCGCTGTCCGGGGAGATTTTTCCTCCGCTTTGGGAAGCACCTTTTTTTCTTTCGGGCCGACAATGCTGACTGTCGGCAATTTAACCAGCGGCATCTTGAAGCAGAAAACTGTTCATGATATAATCAGTTCAACAAATTACAAGCTTATGGTGATATTTATGCGTATTAGTGAACTTAAAGCAACGTATAAAAATTTGTTACAGCCGGTTTTTGGTGAACAGTTTCGCATGGATGACAGTGAAGAAGATAGAGATTGGGTAGTCATTATATTAGATGGGGAACAAGAGAATTTTTACTTTTCGATATACGGAGTAAATTGTGTGCATTTGTATTGGTGTAATGAGTGTTTTGTTTTCGACAAAAATCGAAACGCTTTAGTGTCATCCGATACTTATGGAGGAATTGTATTTGAAGATCAATTTGATATTGAGCAGTTGCCCCCTTTAATCAGTGGTTTGATTTTGCAGCTAAAAGACTGTACCTATGTAGCAAAAAAAGAAACTGTTAAAGGGAAAATACCGTCGGGGTATGATGATATAAAAGATTATGTAATCATAGCACAGACAGAAACAACAGGAAAAAGTCCATATCAGCTTGGGAATATCACAGTCGAATATGTCTGAGAGAAAAGATAACTTCCGATTTGCCGGACGGCTGACTATGGAGAAATTTTATATATACTTTTCAGCACGAAAGAGAAACGGAATTTTGGGAAATGCCGCTTGTATTTTCCTGGGGTTTTCGGTATAATAAACAAATTGCAGCATCCCGTGATTACCGGCGTCCCTTCCATCCGGGGCCGCCGTGATAAAGGAGAAGGACCATGGAAAAGAAAAAGTTCTATATCACCACGCCGATTTACTACCCCTCGGACAAGCTCCACATCGGCCACACCTACTGCACCGTCGCCACGGACGTGCTGGCCCGCTACCACCGCCTTCTCGGGGAGGACGTCATGTTCCTCACCGGCACCGACGAGCACGGCCAGAAAATCGGCGACATCGCCGCCGCCGCCGGGGTCACCCCCCAGGAGTTCGTGGACCGCATCGTGGAGGGTCCCCGGGGCATCAAGGACCTGTGGAAGCTGATGAACATCTCCAACGACCGCTTCATCCGGACCACGGACGACTACCACGTCCAGTCCGTCCAGCGGATATTTAAAAAGATGTACGACAACGGGGACATCTATAAGGGAACCTACAAGGGCAAATACTGCAAGCCCTGCGAGTCCTTCTGGACCGAGAGCCAGCTGGTGGACGGCAAGTGTCCCGACTGCGGCCGGGAGGTCCAGGACGCGGAGGAGGAGGCCTATTTCTTCCGCCTGAGCAAGTACGCGGACAAGATTCGGGACCTGCTGGAGAACACGGACTTCCTGGAGCCCCGCTCCCGGGTCCACGAGATGGTCCGGAACTTCATCGACCCCGGCCTGGAGGACCTGTGCGTCTCCCGGACCAGCTTCTCCTGGGGCGTGCCCGTGGACTTCGATCCCGGCCACGTGGTCTACGTCTGGGTGGACGCCCTCAGCAACTATATCACGGCCCTGGGCTATGAGAACGACCGCTACCACGACTACGAAAAGGGCTGGTGGCCCGGGGTGAACATCGTGGGCAAGGAGATCGTCCGGTTCCACTCCATCATCTGGCCCGCCATGCTCATGAGCCTGGGCGAGCCCGTGCCCAAGAAGTGCTTCGGCCACGGCTGGCTCCTCCTGGACGGGGGCAAGATGTCCAAGTCCAAGGGCAACGTGGTGGACCCCTATATCCTGGCGGAGCAGTTCGGCGTGGACGCCCTGCGCTTCTTCCTCATGCGGACCTTCCCCTTCGGGTCCGACGGAAACTTCTCCAACGAGCTTCTGATCCAGACCATCAACACGGACCTGGCCAATGATCTTGGCAACCTGGTCTCCCGGACCACCGCCATGGTGGGCAAGTACTTCGGCGGCGCCCTGCCCGCGGGCTGCGGGACCTGGGCCGGGGAGGTCTCCTTTGACAAGGAGCTCAAGGAGCTGGCCTCCGGCCTCCGGGAGCGCTACGCCGCGGAGATGGATCACTTCGCCCCCCACAAGGCCCTGGAGGAGGTCTTTAAGGTCATCCAGCGGGCCAACAAGTATATCGACGAGAA
>CAMXNV010000143.1 GCA_947245315.1 uncultured Oscillibacter sp.
GCTTTCCTTGGGCAGAGCGTGGGTAAACTGGTCGTTGAGGCAGTGAATGCCTTCGATTACCAGCACATCCCCCTCTCTCAGCGTAAGGAAATTTCCATTGTACTCCCGTGCGCCCTTCTTGAAGTTATAGGTGGGAATCTCCACCGTCTCACCGGCCAGCAAGCGGATGCAGTCCTGGTTGAACTGCTCCACGTCCATTGCTCCCAGGCCCTCAAAATCGTAGTTTCCATTTTCGTCACGAGGCGTTTTGTCCCGGTTTACGAAATAGTTGTCCGTGGCGATGGGGTAGGGCCGCAGGCCGCAGGCCCGCAGCTGGGTGGACAGCCGGTGGGAAAACGTTGTCTTGCCGGAGGACGAGGGGCCCGCAATCATGACAAAACGGACGTCCTTCCGGGCGGCGATTTCGGCGGCGATGTCGCCGATCTTCTTCTCCATCATGGCCTCGTGGGCCAGAATCAGCGGCGTGGCGCCCCCCTGGGAGATGGTGGTGTTCAGCTCCGCCACGTTGGAGGCGTTCAGAGCCTCGGAGCGAAGGGTGGACTCGTAGAGCTCCCGGAAGACCTTCTGGGAGGGGCGGAAGTCCCCCAGGTGGTTGGGGTCCTTCTGGGTGGGCAGGCGGAGAACGAAGCCGTTCTCGAAGAGCTCCAGGCCGAAGCACTTGATGTACCCGGTGTCCGGAGCCATGTAGCCATAGAAGTAGTCCACGAAGCCGTCCAGGGAGTAGACGTTCACGTGGGAGTTGATCCGGAAGCTGAGGAGCTGGGCCTTATGGATCAGCCGGGCCTTGCGGAAGAGGTCCACGGCGTCGTCCGTGTTGATGGAGCGCTTTTCAATGGGGATGGCCGCGGCGGACAGCTCCCGCATGCGGGCCTCCACCCGGCTCAGCAGGGCCTGGTCCAGGGTGAAGTTCCCCTTGGCCAGGATGAAGAGGGCATTGCTGAGGGAGTATTCCACGGAGATGCGCTCCACGTTCTCCCGGCCCGCCACGTCGTAGAAGGCTTTCAGCATCAGCAAGACGGCGCTGCGCTCATAGGTCTGAATACCGGGCTTGTCCTGCGCGGTGACCATTTTCAGGGTGCAGTCCCGGTCCAGGACCTTGTGGAGCTCACAGAGCTTCCCGTCCCGGTTGACCAGCAGGATGTCCCAGGGGTACCGGCTTTGAAAGTCCGCCGCGATGGCGCGGTAGGGCGTTCCGCTGGGGTAGGCGTACTCCGCGCCGTCTACCGTGACCTTCATCATGTTTTTCTCTTCCATAGGATGGCCTCCTTCTATATTTGATGGCCCCGCCGGGTCGGGGGGCTCCCCTTGGGTATCTCCCCTATATCATACGACATTTCTGAGGAAAATACAAGGCTGATTCTGCCGGAAAACGAGACTGGAGAAGGGGTTCCGCCTCCGCCGGGCGGAGAGGCGGGGCGGGGCCGCCCCCCTTCCTTCTTTCTCCTTGCCTGGAGGGAAAAACCATGGTATACTATACCCATTCAAAATTGGGCAGAATTCCCTGGAGGTGACCGCTATGGAAAAAAAGGGCGTGAAGATTGCCGCCCAGAACCGGAAGGCCCATCACGACTACTTCGTGGAAGAGAAATACGAGGCGGGCATCGAGCTGGCGGGCACGGAGGTCAAGTCCGTCCGGGCCGGGACGCTGAACCTGAAAGACTCCTACTGTTCCGTGAAGGACGGGGAGCTCTTCGTCCACGGGATGCACATCTCCCCCTATGAAAAGGGGAACATCTTCAACAAGGACCCGGTCCGGCCCCGCCGATTGCTGATGCACAAGCGGGAGATTCGAAAGCTCTACGCCCTGGTGAAGCAGGACGGCTACACCCTGGTGCCCCTGTCCGTGTACTTCAAGGACTCCCGGGTCAAGGTGGAGGTGGGCCTGTGCAAGGGCAAGAAGAACTACGACAAGCGGGCCTCCGCCGCCCAGCGGGACGCCAAGCGGGAGATCGACCGGGCCATGAAAGCCCGGTGAGACCATGAGGGGGCGCGATGTATTCGCGGCGGTCCGGGGCCTCGTTGGGGCCGCTCTGGGGGCGTATCTGGCCGCGGGCCTTTGGGGCGGCGTGCTGGCCTTTTTGCGAAAATACCAGATCGAAACCTCCCTGGTGATACTGGGACCCCTTCTCTTCTGTCCCGCCGCATACCTGGGCTACTGGTACCTCCGGGGCCTGCGGCGCAGGCGCTTCGCCTATGCCGTCACCTGGGGCTGTGCCTTCTGGGCCCTGCTTTTGGCCGCGGAGCCCGAGACCCTGCCGGGCTGGCTTGGCGCGGGCCTTCTGGGCGGCTTAGCAGTCTTTTTGTCCCGCCGGTTCTTTCAAGAGTCTTTCCTCCGCTACGTGGACCCGGTCTGGTACCGGGACCCCCGGCGCATCGCCGCCCGGTATGGCCGGGGAAGGCTCTCCGGTCACTGGCACATCAGCCCGCCCTTCGGTCCGGAGGTCCCCGCCGCCTTTGACGTGGGGTCGGGCGGCACCATCCTCCACGTTCAGGGAGACTCCATCCGGGTAGAGCTCCCCTTCCGGAAGGGAGGGACCTTTTCCGCCCGGGACGTGGCGGGCGTCATCCAAGCCCCGGGTATCGGGCACTGCGTTCCGTACAACGCCCGGGGAGAGGCGCTGGCCGTCTTCTGCCTATCCGGCAAAAACGGGGAGCTCTTCGCCAAGTACCTGCGAAGCCGGGGCGTACTCTTCCGCCGCCTCAGCGAGGTGCCTTTAAAGGGCCCTCTGGTCCCCGCCCCCTTAGGGGAGGCTGCTGAGTACACGGCGAAGCCGGAGGAGGCCGAGCCGGAGGAGGCCGAGCCGGAGGAGGCCGAGCCGGAGGAGGCCGAGCCGGAGGAGGAAATCCGCCACACGGATTTCAGCCGTTACGTCTCCCGGGAAGCCCAGGACTTCTCCCTGGAGCTCCGGCGGACCCGGCCCATCGGCGCCTGGATTGGCGCGGGGATGGCTCTGGCCATTGCGGTGTTTCCCATTGGCTTCCCCATCGCCGCCCTTTTGGGGGAGCGCTCCATCATCCCGGGACTGAAAATCATGCTGGCGCTGGTGCTGGTTCTGATTGCCGGGCCCTGGGTTTTGGCCCTAGCCACGGGGGAGCTGTTCCCCGGCCGCCTCTCCGTGGAGAACGGGCGCATCTGGCTGGACAAGGGCCTCCGGCCCATCCGGGAGATTCCCTGGGAGGACCTGGGGGGCCTCCGCTATGACCGCGCCGGCGAGTGTTACATTCTCTATGACAAGCAGGAAAAGACCCTGGCCAAGTTCAGCACCCGGGACGCTTTCGGGTCCCGGTTTCTGAACCTGCTCACCGATCACGATATTCGAATTCAAAAATAAAAATCAGGAGGAACGAGAGACTATGAGCAATCCCATTGCCACCATTCTGATGGAGGACGGCAAAAAAATGACCGCCGAGCTCTACCCGGACAAGGCCCCCAACACGGTAAACAACTTCATCTCCCTGGCCAACAAGGGCTTTTACGACGGCCTGACCTTCCACCGCGTCATCCCCGGCTTCATGATCCAGGGGGGCTGCCCCGACGGGAACGGCATGGGGGGCCCGGGCTACGAGATCAAGGGGGAATTCGCCTCCAACGGCTTCCCCCAGAACGACCTGAAGCACACCACCGGCGTCCTCTCCATGGCCCGGGCCATGTCTCCAGACTCTGCCGGGAGCCAGTTCTTCATCATGGTGGCCCCGGCGGAGCACCTGGACGGGGATTACGCCGCCTTCGGCCTGGTCACCGAGGGCGTGGACGACGCCATCGCCATCTCCCGGGTCCCCCGGAGCATGATGGACGACAAGCCCAAGAAGCCCGTGGTCATCCAATCCATCCGCGTAGACACCCAAGGCGTCGACTACCCGGAGCCTGCTTCTTTTTCTTGAAAGAAAAAGAAGCAAAAAGAACTTTAGCACGCTACGGGCTGCGGTGTTAATCCTGGCCCCTGCGACGGCAACGGGGCTTTTATGACACTTAGGAGTCTATATGCTTGGGTAAAAAGTTCCTAAAAGCTCGTGCGTGATTTGAACCGCAAACTCGGAGGAACCAAAGGAGGAAGCTATGAAAACTGCCATTATTACCGGCGCGTCTTCCGGCCTGGGCCGGGAGCTGGCCCGCCAGATCGAGGACGTCTTTCCGGAAATCGAGTGCTACTGGCTCATAGCCCGCCGGGGGGACCGGCTGGAGAGCCTGTCCATCAGCCTGCCGGGGCGGCACACCACCTGCCTGGCCCTGGACCTCTGTGACCCCATGAGCTTCATTGCCCTCCAGGAGCGCCTGGCGGCGGAGAAGCCCGAGGTCTCCCTGCTCGTCAACTGCGCGGGCTGCGGCTTCCTGGGCCGGGTGGGGGAGATGGACACCGCCTCCCAGACCCGGATGGTGGACCTGAACGTCCGGGCCCTGACGGCGGTGACGAACATCGTCGTCCCCTACATGCCGGAGGGGGGCCGCATCCTGAATGTCTCCTCCATCGCCTCCTTCTGCCCCAACCCCCGCATGACGGTCTACTCCTCCACCAAGGCCTACGTCTCCTCCTTCACCGTGGGCCTGAACGAGGAGCTCCGCCGCCGGAAGATCAGCGTCACGGCGGTGTGCCCCGGCCCCATGGCCACGGAGTTCCTGAGCCTGGCGGGCATCACGGGCCACTCCAGCACCTTCGAGTTCCTGCCCTACTGCGATCAGGTGAAGGTAGCCGGAGGCGCTCTCCGGGCCGCCAGGGCGGGCCGCACCATCTATACGCCCAAGCTGTTCTATAAGTTCTACCGGCTTCTGGCAAAAGCGATGCCCTCCCAGCTTTTGGTTAAATTTGTGAAGACCTGAGCATATTAATAAGGGGACCCCCCGCAATCCGCGAAGCGGAGCGCGGGGGCTCCCGGAGCTCCGACGGGCATTCAAATGTCACAAAATCGTAACACACGGACAGAGGAACCTGTGTTATAGTAAGAGGAGCAATTCCGCCACCAAACCACGCAGCCAAAGCAAACCCGGCGCAGTTCCGCCCGGTCTCCCGTCCCCCGTCCCTCGTCCCCCCGCAGGGGGTGGGGGATGCTCAAGGGGGAGCCTGCTCCCCCTTGAAGAAGTGGAGCAAGGGAGCGGGCGCAGTTTTCGCCAATAGCCCAAGGCTATTGGCGGAAACGGAGCATAGCGGACTTTGCGACACTTCCGGGGGTGTAAGGGTTTCGACGGGGGTATGGAGGCGGGACCAGCGGGCGGCGGCGCCTGACCGCCATAAAACGGGCAAATTATAAATTAAATAACAACAACACTGTTGCTGTTGCTGCCTAATTAAAGGCAGCCGTCCGACCCGGGAGGACCGCGAGCCGGGAAGGGCGTCGTTTAGCGGTAAATGTGCGTACGGTAAGCTTTGCCCGTGCCACACATCATGAAGCTCACCTGACCTGACGGCGTGACGGTTTGCCGTCTTTGATGGGAACGGGAGGAGAGAGGCCTCCGCAATAATCGTCTGCGCCCGGAGAAAGTCCCGTTAAAGTGCTTTCGGACGCGGGTTCAACTCCCGCCACCTCCACCA
>CAMXNV010000144.1 GCA_947245315.1 uncultured Oscillibacter sp.
GGGGTCGATGAGAAAATTCTGCCCCATGGACTTGGAGAAGTGGAAGCCGTGCCGCCCCAAGAGGGCGCGGAGGGTCTCCCGGTCACAGAGATTCATGGCTTGTCCGCCTTTCGGTTTGGTTTTTCGCGGGGATGTTCTCTCAGCCATCGCCGGTGGGAGTGGAGGTAAAGGATTGAATCAGCCAGCGGCCTCCCTCCTCCCGGAGGGTCAGCTCCCGGACCGTCTCGCCTCCAGGCTCCGAGCGGAGGCGTACCGTATCGCCCTCCCGGGCGCCCTCCACAGCCTCGAACCAGCCGGGCCCGTAATCGCTGGTGAAGTTGTAATACGAATCGTAATCAGAGAGATAGAGAATACTATCCGTATTTTTCAAATCGGCGGTGGTGATTCCGGCGTAGGTCTCCAGGGTCCGGTCCACCGCCGCCTTGGAAATGCGGTGGACGGGCACCGGCAGGCCGCTAGGGCGGTTCCCCCAGGTCTCCAGCGATTCCTTGTCAAAGGGGAAGCCCGGCAGGGCCGCCAGGGCCTGGAACTCCTCCGTGTCCTCGTCCTCCAGGTCGGTGTTTTCCACGAAGTAATACCGGAGGAACTCCTCAAAGTCCAGCTCTGTCACGTCCTCATAGAAGCTGGTGAAGAAACAGGCCAGTTCCAGGGCCCTTTCGTTGTCCGTCCCGTAGACGCTGAACGCCTGATTGGCCTGGGCGATCTCCTCCTCCGTCAGGGGCGTGCCCTCCAGGGGCGGGAGCGCCGGGGGCGTTTCCTCCTCGGGTCCGGCAGGGGCCTCCGGCGGGGCGGGCGGGGTCTCCTCCGGCTGGGAGGCTTCCGGGGGGGCTTCCACTGGCTCCGGGGCCTTCTCCGGCCCGCAGGCCGTCAGGAGCAGGGAGAGGAGCAGGAATATAAACAGCAGCTTTTTCATGGTGAGGTCTCCTTTTGGCTGGTTGGTTTCTCTGGTGAGTATAGCACAACTGTATTGGTGATTCAATTGTTTTTGTGGGGAGGGGGGAAGCGGCCATGGAAACTGTCACAAAATTGTAACCCCTTTTTCCCCGGGGGCTGATATACTGAGCCCTGCCACACTTCACATTCGGAAAGGAAGGATTCCCATGCGCCGGATCGTCTATCTGCTGCTTCTCATCCTGCTTCTCTCCGCCTGCGCCGCCCCGGCGGAGGTGGCGGAGGAAACCCCGCCGCCCGCTCAGGAGATTCCCGAGGAACCCGCGGAAACGCCTCCCGGGGAGGCGGACGCATCCGAGGACCACGTCCTCCTGACCCTGGAGGCCCCCCTGGCGGACGGGAGGGTCCTGACCCTGGAGGCCGTGGGGAAACAGGTAGACGACTATAGCTGCGGCGTCCGGGAGGTCCGGGTATACGACGGGGAGGAGCTCATCCAAACGGTCCAGGCCCGGGAGGGCATTGAAGCGGAATGGGGAGAGGGCATGGCGGAGGATTTCTACGGCTACACCCAGTGCTGGTCCCCGGAGGGCTGCATGACGGTCCTGGATTTGAACTTTGACGGGAACACGGACTTCGGCCTTTTCGGCTGGCCCGCCAACAACACCATCCCCTATTACTATTGGATTTGGGATTCAGAAGCAGAACAGTATCAATACGCCTTCGTTCTCCAGGAGGCGGAGGCTGACCCGGAGACAAAACAGCTCACCAGCGAATACAAATCCGGCTCCGCCGGGTCCCAGTGGATCAAGGAGGTCTACAGACCCGACGACAACGGGGCCTTGTATTTGCAGCGGGTGGAGCGGGACACCTGCGACTTTGAGCCCGAGCCCCCCAGTTACCTGGACTTCGACCGGGGCTGGGCCCATGAGATCTGGCTTTCCCCGGAGGACCGGGAGCCCATTTCACCCAGGGACGACAGCTGGAGCCTCGAGGCTGATCTGATCCTCACCCGCCGGGAGGTCCCGGTCTATGAGGACAACGGGGACGGCACCATCTCCCATTTCACCGAGATCTGGGAATTCTGGGACGGCGAGCCCCTATTGGTTGAGCGAAAGGAGTGCGCCTATGAAAACCAATCGTGACCTGCGCCTCACCGTCACCCTCCGCCTCCTGGACGGGGAAGGCCAGCGGCGCTTTGGCCCCGGCGTGGCCGCCCTTCTGGAGGAGGTCCGGGAGAAGCGCTCCCTCCGGGCGGCGGCGGGGTCCATGGGCATGGCCTATTCCAAGGCCTGGCGCATCGTCCGGGACGCCGAGGAGGCCCTGGGGCGCAAGCTTCTGGACTCCACCATCGGGGGCCGGAACGGCGGCGGGGCCGTCCTGACGCCGGAGGCCGAGGCCCTGCTGGAGGCCTACCGGGCCCTCCGGGGCGAGGTGGGTGCCTACGCCCAGCAGCGCTTTCAGGAGCGCTTCCGGGACCTTTGACCGGCCCGGCGCATAGGATGGGATATCCTAATGTGATAGGAGGTCCTGTTTTATGGATTCTGTTTGCAACGAGTGCAGCGAGTGCACGGAGCGCCGGGAGCCCGTGGTCATGCGGGCCCGGGTCCTGCGGGTGAGCTGCTGTGAGCTGCTGGTCTGCGACCTGTGCGGCTGCCAGGAGGTTCTGGTCCATACCAATGACGCCTGCTGTTTCTGCCCCGGGGAGTGCGTCTGCATCGAGTACAACGGCGCTATGACCATGAGCATCCCGCCCCAGATCAGCGCGGACTGCGTGAAGCGCATCCCCTGCGTCACGACCTGCTGATCCGAAGAGAGTTCCCGTGCAATATAAAGCGCCGGAGGCCCTGCCTCCGGCGCTTTTGTTATGTATCCAGCTTCTTCAAGTGCTTCAACGCCGCTTTCAGCATCAGCTTCTTCTGCCCCGCGGCCCCGAAGTCCACCTGTACCAGCGCGTCGCCCCCCATGGGCTGAACCGACAGCACCGTCCCCTGTCCAAAGGCCCCGTGCTCCACCCGGTCCCCCTTTTCCAGGGCCATGGGCAGGTCCGCCGCCGGGGCGGGGGCCCGCCGGGGCTCCGCAGGACGGGCGGGGCGGGCGTAGGCGGCGGTTCTCTCTCCCCGGCCCACGCCGTAGGAGCTGCCGCCATAGCCGCCGTAGGACCCGCTGCCGTAGCTCCCGAAGGTCCCTCCGGCCCGGAGCTCCCGGCCCTCCCAGTTCAGGTTGGTCTCCGGAATCTCCTCCAGGAAGCGGGAGAGGCGGTTGCTGGCCGTCTTGCCGTAGAGCATCCGCTGCCGGGCGTGGGTGAGGGTCAGCCGCTCCTTGGCCCGGGTCATGGCCACGTAGCACAGCCGCCGCTCCTCCTCCAGCTCCTCCTCCTCGAACTGGGCGGTGCTGCCGGGGAAGATGCCCTCCTCCAGCCCCACCACGTACACCAGGGGGAACTCCAGGCCCTTGGCCGCGTGGATGGTCATCATGGTGACGCAGTCGTCGCTCTGCTCCAGGGCGTCCAGGTCCGTGTACAGGGCGATCTCGTTCAGGAAGCCCGAGAGGGTGGCGTCCTCCGGCTGGCGGTCCAGGAAGCCCAGGATGTTGGATTTCAGCTCCTGGACGTTCTCCAGGCGGCCCCGGCTCTCCATGTCGTTCTTGTCCTGGAGGGCCTTCACATAGCCGGTCTGGCCGCACACCGCGTCGTAGAACTCCGGCAGGGCCAGGGCGCCCCCGGCCTTGCGGAGCCCGTCGATGAGGTCCGCGAACTGGAGGAGCTTTTTCGCCGGGCTTTTCAGCTCCGGGAACAGGTCCGCGTTCCGGATGATCTCGTAGAGGGAGGCCCCCTGGCTCTCCGCCAGGAGCGCCACCTTGTCCATGGTGGTGGCCCCGATGCCCCGGGCGGGGTTGTTGACGATCCGCCGGAGCCTCAGGTCGTCCAGGGGGTTGTTCAGCACGCAGAGGTAGGCCAGCATGTCCTTCACCTCCGCCCGGTCGAAGAACTTCATGCCCCCCACCACCCGGTAGGGCACGCCGCTGCGCTTCATGGCGTACTCCAGGGCGTTGGACTGGGCGTTCATCCGATAGAGGACGGCGGCGTCCTGGAACCGGGCCCCCTGTCCGGCCATCGCCAGGATGTCCCCCACCACGAAGGCGGCCTCGTCGCTCTCGTTCAGGGTGGTCCGGACCCGGACCTTCTCCCCGCCGCCGTTGTCGGTCCAGAGGGTCTTGCCCTTCCGGCCCGTGTTGTTCCGGATGACGGCGTTGGCCGCGTCCAGGATGTTCTGGGTGGAGCGATAGTTCTGCTCCAGGCGGATCACCCGGGCGCTGGGGTACTGCTCCTCGAAGTTCAGGATGTTCTCAATGTTGGCCCCCCGGAAGCGGTAGATGGACTGGTCGTCGTCTCCCACCACGCAGAGGTTCTTCCGGCCCCCCGCCAGGAGGCTGGTGAGGAGGTACTGGATGTGGTTCGTGTCCTGGTACTCGTCCACCAGCACATAGCGGAACTTCTGCTGGTAGTAGTCCAGCACCTCCGGCTCCTGTTTCAGCAGGGTGACGGTGTGATAGATGATGTCGTCAAAGTCCAGGGCGTTGGCGGAGGAGAGTTTTCTCTGATAGGCCGTGTAGATCTTGGCAATGCGGCTCATCCGCCAGTCGTTTTCGCTGTTGTGCCTCCGGGCGAACTCCTCGGGCCCCTGGAACTCGTCCTTGGCGGCGCTGATGACGGAGAGGACGTTCTTGGGGGGGAAGGCCTTGTCGTCCAGATTCAGCTCCTTGAGCACGTCCTTGACCACCCGGCGGGCGTCGTCCGTGTCGTAGATGGTGAAGTCCTTGCCGAAGCCCAGGCGGTCAATGTCCCGCCGGAGGATGCGGACGCAGGCGGAGTGGAAGGTGGAGGCCCAGACGTCCCCCGCTGCGGGGCCCAGCCGGGCGGCCAGGCGGTCCTTCAGCTCCCCCGCCGCCTTGTTGGTGAAGGTGATGGCGATGATCTCCCAGGGCCTGGGCACGTCCACGGCGCACAGCCGCCGGGCCCGCTCGGCCTCCTCGGGGGAGGGGTCCCGGGGGAAGCCCTCCAGGAAGGCCAGGTCCTCCTCCGTGGCGTCGGGGGGCACCCAGTCGGAGTCGCTGCCCCGGCCGTAGGTCAGGAGGTTGTAGACCCGTTGAATGAGGACGGTGGTCTTGCCGCTGCCCGCCCCGGCCAGGAGGAGGAGGGGGCCCTCGGTGGTCATGGCGGCCTTGCGCTGCATGGGGTTCAGCCGCCGGAGGTCCCCGGCGATGACGGCCCGCCGGGCGGCGGCGTAGCGTTGGTTGAAGTCGTTCATTCGGTTCACCCGTTTTCCTCTCGTTGCGTTTTCTGATCCCGTCTATTTTAGGCCAAAAAGCCGGTGGGGTCAATAGGAATGTTGGGAGGTTTGGGAGAAGGTCCGTTAATGTTGCGGAAAGGCAGAGGGGGCCCCCTCTCAGTCTGGCCTCCGGCCAGCCAGCTCCCCCGGAGGGGGAGCCAAGGCGTCAAAGAAGCCTCCCTCTTTGAGGGAGGTGGCGCGGCGAAGCCGTGACGGAGGGAGTTTTCCGAGGGCTGTACTTCACGGGGAACTCCCTCAGTCACCGCCTCCGGCGGCGACAGCTCCCTCAAAGAGGGAGC
>CAMXNV010000145.1 GCA_947245315.1 uncultured Oscillibacter sp.
GAGGTGGCACGGCGCAGCCGTGACGGAGAGGGTTTCTCCCCGGAACCTCCCCTTGATCGACAGAATACCCTGTGGGGCCCGAACCCCAGGTCAATCCATTCCCCCGGGCCCGCCCCGCCACGTGGGATCATCGGTAATTCCCAGCAGATAGTCCGTGGAGACATGGAAATACTCCGCCAGCAAGACCAACTTTTCAATGGTGGTCCCCCGGTGGCCTCGCTCCATCATACCAACTCCATTGCTTGATAGTCCAATCTTTTCTCCCAATTCATTCTGTTGGAGCCCAGCTTTTTGCCGCAGGTCCCGGAGTCTTTCACCAAAAATAGCTTTAACTTTCATAAAACCTCTTGACAACACACTAATTGCGTGCTACAATCAGTATAACACGCGAATAGTTTTTTGGAAAGGAAAATCTTATGTCCAACCTTTTAGATGCCATTTATCACGACAGCCCCTTCGTACTCGGAACCTGCGCTTGCTTGGACAATCCGCAGAGCGAAGAAGAGAGGCGGCTCACAATCCAACTCCGGACCATGGACGAAAAAACCGCAAAAGCGCTACAGACCAGCATTGAGGCCCTGGCGGATTCCCAAGCGGAGCAGTCCTTTTACACAGGCGTCCGCTTTGGCGCGCAGCTGATGGCAGAACTGATGAAGGAACTTTCTTAAAGAGTTTCGAAATCTCCTTCAATAGCATCCCCCAGCCTTCCCCAAGCCGCCTTGACCTCCCCCCAGGGGAACCCCCGACGGAGCAGGGCGTTGGTCAGCCGGCGCTTCTCCTTTTCGTCCGGCGCCCGGCCCCGGAGCTTGCTCCGGAGAAACGCGTCCACCTGGCCGCCCTCCTCGGGGAGCTCCTCCAGAGCCTCCTCCCAGAGCTCCCGTGGGACGCCCTTTTCATAGAGCTTCTCCCGGACCCGGGCGGGGCCGTAGCCCATGCCGCCGTAATGCCGCGCCAGGGCGGCGGCGTACTCCCGGTCGTTCAAAGCCCCGATGGCCTCCAGCCACTCGGCGGCATAGCGGGCCTCCGCCTCGCTGGCCCCTTTTTCCTGGAGCTTCTTCTCCAGACAGGAGCGGCTCATGGCCCGCTTGCCGATGAGGTCCGCGGCGGCGGCCCGGGTGTTGGACACCCCGGCGGCCTCCTTCAGGCGCGCCAGGGCCGCCTCGTCCAGCTCGTCCCCGGACCGGAGGCCGAAGTCCAGCAGCTCCTGTTCCGTGATTTTCAGACAGGCTCCGTCCTCCAAAAAGACCAGAATCCGGCCCTTTTTGTGCTTGGAGGCCTCGATCCGCTCAATCCGCATCGCCGGAGTCGTCGAAGTCGTCGGCGGTCACGTCCACCGCCCGTCCGGCGGCCTTGGCGGCGGCCCGGGCCTGATTGCTCATGAGTTTATCAAAGTTCTTACGAATGTCCTCCTCCAGCTTGTCCCGGACCTCGGGGTTCTCCTGGAGGTAGCGCTTGGCGGCGTCCCGGCCCTGGCCGATCCGGGTCTCGCCCATGGAGAACCAGGAGCCCGCCTTTTGGACCAGGTCCAGCTTCACGCCCAGGTCCAGGAGCTCGCCCTCCCGGGCGATGCCCTCGCCGTACATGATGTCGAACTCCGCCTCCCGGAAGGGGGGCGCCATTTTGTTTTTCACAACCTTAGCCCGGGTCCGGTTGCCGATGATCTCGCTGCCGTTTTTCAGGGACTCCACCCGGCGCACGTCGATGCGGACGGAGGCGTAGAATTTCAGGGCCCGGCCGCCGGTGGTGACCTCGGGGTTGCCGTACATGACGCCCACCTTTTCCCGGAGCTGGTTGATGAAGATGACGATGGTGTTGGTTTTTCCGATGGCGCCCGTGAGCTTCCGGAGGGCCTGGCTCATCAGCCGGGCGTGGAGGCCCACGTAGCTGTCGCCCATCTCGCCCTCGATCTCGGCCCGGGGCACCAGGGCGGCCACGCTGTCCACCACGATGACGTCGATGGCCCCTGAGCGGACCAGGGCCTCCGTGATCTCCAGGGCCTGCTCGCCGGTGTCCGGCTGGGAGATCAGCATGTCCTCCACCTTCACGCCCAGGGCGTGGGCGTAGGTGGGGTCCAGGGCGTGCTCCGCGTCCACGAAGGCCACTTCGCCGCCCCGCTTCTGGGCCTCGGCCACCGCGTGGAGCGCCAGGGTGGTCTTGCCCGAGGACTCCGGCCCGTAAATCTCGATGATGCGCCCCTTGGGCAGCCCGCCGATGCCCAGGGCCACGTCCAGAGCCAGGGAGCCGGTGGGGATGTACTCCACGTTCATGGCCGTCCGGTCGCCCAGGCGCATGATAGAGCCCTTGCCGTACATTTTTTCAATCTGGCTCATGGCGCTGTCGATGGCCTTTTTCTTGTCCGCCGCCGGAGCCGCGCTGGGCAGCGGCGCTTTGTCCTTTGCCATGCTGATTTCCTCCTGATTACTTATGTAGAATATTTATAAAATAAATTATACAACAGAATTAATATATATCAGGCTCCCGGGGAATGACGATAGCGGCCAGGATGTAAGCTGGGATGCCGCTGCCGCCCATGGCGGTGAAGATCAGCCAGGCCAGCCGTACCAGGGTGGGATCCAGGTCAAAGTACTCGGCGATGCCGCCGCAGACGCCGTCCACCATCTTCCCCTGGTTGATCTTGTAAAGTCTTCTTTTCATAATAATACCCCCTTTTTAAATCTCCTTATAAATCGTACCCAGCACCACTCTGGGAATTTTGTGGTGGTCCTTGATGACCTGGAGGTCGCCGAAGCCCTGGCTCCGCATGAGCCGGAGGACGGGGTCCGCCTGGCCGATGCCCACCTCGAAGAACACCCGGGCCCCGGGGGCCAGGGCGTCCCGCCAGTCCCGGGTGACGGCCCGGTAGAAGTCCAGCCCGTCCTGGCCGCCGTCCAGGGCCAGATGGGGCTCGTAGTCCCGGACGGAGACCTCCAGCCCGGCGATGTCCCCGGAGGGGATGTAGGGCGGGTTGCAGACGACGCACTGGAACTCCCCCAGGGACCGGGGGGGCTTCTCCAGGGCGTCCATCTGGACGGGCATCACCCGGCCGGAGAGGCCGTTTCGCCGGATGTTCTGGCGGCAGATTTTCAGGGCGCTGTCGTCCAGTTCCCCCAGCACCACCCGGGCCTGGGGGGCCTGGGAGGCGATGGCCAGCCCGACGCAGCCGCTGCCGGCGCAGAGGTCCAGCACCCGGCACTCCCCCAGGTTCTGCACGTAGGCGATGGCCTGTCCGGCCAGGACCTCAGTGTCGGCCCGGGGGATGAGGACGTCCCGGGAGATGTCCAGGGGGAGGCCGTAGAACTCCCACTCGCCGATGAGGTAGGCCACCGGCTCCCCGGCCAGGCGGCGCTGCACCAGCCGCCGGACCTGCTGCTCCCGCTCGGGGGAGGCGTAGAGGCGGCTGTCCCGGGTGAGCTCCTCCCGGCTCTTGCCGGTGCCGAAACAGACCAGCTCCCGGGCCTCCAGGGTGGAGGCCTCGACGCCGGAGGCCCGGAGCTGCTGGCGGACGTCCAGGTAGAGATCGTTGTATGTGATTGCCATCGGAAATCACCTCGTTTGTAGTTGGGCGGATTCTTTTGGAGTTTATAAAAGTGCGCTGTTGACGGGAACCCTGTGGAATGGCCCGGTCAGGGGACCGGGCCCCACATCCCGCGCCCTAAAGCCTCCCTCTTAGAGGGAGGTGGCACGGCGAAGCCGTGACGGAGGGAGTTTGCCAAGGTATATCTTACGGGGGAACTCCCTGCGGGGGGAACTCCCTCAGTCAGCGCCTCCGGCGCTGCCAGCTCCCTCAGAGAGGGAGCCTTGGGGGTTTTGCGGGGCTCCTCACCACGCATCCTTCCCCTTCTCGCTGGGCAGCACCAGCTCCAAAGACCGAATGGCGCATTCCATCATCCCATCATCTGGCTCATTTGTCGTAAAATTCTGCATCCACAGCCCCGGGGCCGTCAAAATCTTCGCCAGGCGGCTCTCCTGCACGTGCCGCCCGACCCAGCGGTTGAACTCATAGGTCACCCCCACCACCAGGGGCAGCAGCAGCAGGTGCACCGCCGTCCGCAGCCAGGCGTTGGTCATGGGCCAGATGCCGAAGAAAATGCTGGAGAATAAAATAGACACGCAGATCACCACGAACAGGAAACTGGTGCCGCACCGGGGATGGTGCCGGGGCTGCTTCCGGACGTTCTCCACCGTCAGCGGCAGCCCCGCCTCGTAGCAGAAAATCGTCTTGTGCTCCGCGCCGTGGTATTGGAAGACCCGGTAAATGTCCTTTTGCTTGGAGCAGAGAATGAGGTAAATCATGAAAATAACGATCTTCAAAAGCCCCTCCACGAAGTTCCGCCCCCACAGCGGGAAGCCGGGGAAGAAGTGGAGAATGCCCCCGGTGAGCAGAGCGGGCAGAACCATGAAGAGAAACACGGACATCCCCACGCCCATCACCACGGCCAGGGCCACCACGACGCTCTCCAGCTTCTTGCTGGAGAGATGCTTTTCCAGCCACTGCTCGAATTTCGAGGGCTGGGCGGCCTCCTCTTCGGGATAAAAATCGGCGGAGTACATCAGCGCCTTGACGCCGTTGACCATGGAGTCCAGGAAGTTCACCGTCCCCCGGATCAGGGGGAGCCCCAGGATGGGGTAGCGGTCTTTGATAAAGCGGAGCGCCTCCACCTTCTCCACCAGGTTCCCCTCCTGGTCCCGGACCACGATGGCCTGCTTCTCCGGGCCCCGCATGAGGATGCCCTCAATGAGCGCCTGTCCGCCGATACTGGTGCGGAAGGTGCAGGATTTGTTTTCTTCTGCCATGGAGTTTCCTTTCTATGCGTTGGTATAGTATAACACAGGGTTTCTTGAAATGCAAACGGTTGTTCTATATTTTGTAGGGGCGGACCTGTGTGTCCGCCCTGCTATAGGGAGTGCCGTGGTTCCGAGGGATGGCCCGGTCAGGGGACCGGGCCCCACGCTTCTTCTATCGGTAGAACACCCTGTGGGGCCCGCACCTCTGTGCGGGCCATTCCTTCGGAAGTGCCCGGGTTTCAGGGGAAGGGCGGACGCATAGGTCCGCCCCTACAGGTTCAGGCCCTGACCGGGAGCTTTATTGTGACCACCGCCCCGCCGCCGTCGGCGTTGCCGATGGAGAAGGTCCCTCCGTGCAGCCCCACAATCTCATCGCACACCGCCAGGCCGATGCCGCTGCCCCGGGCCCGGGAGGTGCCCTTGTAAAACTTCTGCTTGACAAAAGGCAGCTCCTCCTCCGGGATACCGGGGCCGTAGTCCCGGATGCGGACCACCTGGTGGGACCCCTCCTGGCTGACGGAGGCCGTGATCCGGCGGCCCGCGCCGCCGTGCTTGGCGGCGTTGTCCAGCACGTTGCAGAACACCTGCTTGAGCCGCTCCGAGTCCCCCCGGATCAGGGGCAGGTCCCCGTCGCCGGGGTGGTACTCCAGGGCGATGCCGTCCTGGCGGAAGAGCTCCTGATAGGTGAAAATGGCGTCCT
>CAMXNV010000146.1 GCA_947245315.1 uncultured Oscillibacter sp.
CTCGTTTTCTTCTGGAAGAAAATGAGAAAATGGGGGGTGCAATGAACCAGCCATCGCTGGTCGCCTAGCCTCCCCGCCCGCAAGGGCGAGTACCAGCCCCCTCCCCTGGCCAGGGGAGCACCCTCAGGGCGCCCCGAAGGGGCGCAGATCCAGGCCCCCGTGAGGGGTTTACATCTTTTCCTTCCCAGATTCTGAAAAAACATCTTTACATTGTGTAGCCCTTTTGGTAAACTATACTTTATGTATAAGTACATCGCAAAAGGAGCTTTGCTATGAGTTCAGAGTTTTCCCGCACCCTCTCCCTGCTCCGGCAGGAGAAGGGCGTCAGCCAGCGGGTGGCCGCCGGGGAGCTGGGAATTTCCCAGGCCCTCCTCTCCCATTATGAGAACGGCATCCGGGAACCCGGCTTGGCGTTTGTGGTCAAGGCTTGTGACTACTACAGTGTCTCTGCCGACTTCATCCTGGGCCGTACCCTCTCCCGGGAGGGCAATATGCTCACCGAGCAGGACATCCTGGACGCCGCCGAGCCCAAGAACAACCTCCGGGGCAGCGTCCTGGCCACCCTCCAGAGCAAGCTCCTCTCCGGCGCCCTGGGCGTCCTCTTCGAGCTCCTGGGCAAGCTGGGGGACAAGGCCGCCATCAACGCCGCCGCCGCCTACCTGGGCAGCGCCGTCTACCAGCTCTACCGGCACCTCTACCGGGCCTCCGGGTCCAACGAGAGCTACTTCGCCTTGGACCCCAACGCCTGCGTCCTGGGCATGGCCGACGCAGACATGAAGCTCTCCGAGGCCCGCTTCGCCGGGGCCCTCCGGAGCCTGAACGCCCAGAAGGCCGAGTTCCCCGACACCTCCGCCCCTGCCATTAATGCCGCCTACCCGGGCCGCTGCCAGAGCCTGACCCAGGTGCTCAGCACCTCCGATGCCCGGCTCACCTCCCTCTCCCGGCAACCCTGAGTTCCCTTGACGCCGCCCCGGCGGGATGAACGCCTCCGGGGCGGCGATCCTGAGTATTGAGGACCTGTATGAACTTTCAGTCTTTCGGCTTTTTGGCCTTTCTTTTGATAACCGTGACGGTCTGCCTGGCCGCGGCCCGGTGGGACCGCTCCATTGCCGCCGAGTGCCTGACTCTGGCCTGTCTGGTGTTCTACGTCGCCGGGGGCGGCTGGGCCGCCCTGCTGGTGCTGGTTCTGGGGCTGGCGGTGTCCGTGGCCGCCGTCCGCTATCTCACCTCGCCGGACATCCGCGTCCGGGCGGAGGACGACGGGCCCGCCGCCTATGCCTCTCCCCGGCCACCCGCCCGGCGGCGCCGCTGCCTGTTCCTGGCGGCGGCTTGGCACGTGGGGGTCTTGATCGCCTTTAAGTACACGGGCTTTCTCACCGGCGGAGCCGTCTCCCTGGGCTGGGCCCCCTTGGGGCTGAGCTTTTTTACCTTCCAGCAGCTCTGGCTCTTGAAGGAGGCCTACACGGGGGGCTTCGCCCCGGAGCGGGGGGACCTGCCTCTCTACGCCCTCTTCTTCCCCACCGTGGTCTCCGGGCCCATTTTGAAGCCCCAGGCCTTTTTCCCGCAGCTCCATGGGGAGCGGTTCCTCCGCCCTGACGGGCAGGACTTCGCCGCCGGGCTCTACGCCATGGCCGTGGGCATGGCCAAGAAGGTCCTCCTGGCGGACAACCTGGGGGCCCTGGTGGACACGGGGTGGAAGCACCCCTCGGAGCTCTCCGCCCCCGCCGCCTGGCTGGTGATCCTGGGCTATACGCTCCAGCTCTACCTGGACTTCTCGGGCTACTGCGACATCGCCGCGGGCGCAGCCCGGCTTCTGGGAATCCGTCTGCCGCGAAACTTTGACTCCCCCTATCGGAGCCTCTCCCTGGGGGAGTTCTGGAAGCGCTGGCACATCACCCTCACCGGCTTCCTGCGGGAGTGCCTGTACTTCCCCCTGGGGGGAAGCCGGAGGGGGACCCTCCGGACCTACGGCAACATCCTGCTGGTCTACCTGGTCAGCGGCCTGTGGCACGGGGCGGGGTGGTCCTTTGTCGCCTGGGGCCTGCTCCACGGGCTGGGGCAGGTGGCGGAACGGGCCTGGGGACAGGGGCGGGAGAAGCTCCCCGCCGCCCTCCGGTGGGTGCTGACCTTCGGCTTCGTCAACGTGGCCTGGGTGTTCTTCCGGGCCCCCCGGTTCCTCAGCGCCCTGCGGCTCCTCCGCACCGCCCTGCTGGGGGGCTTGGCCCTCCCGGGGAACTGGCTGCTGGAGAACGTCTTCACCAAGGAGGCCGCCGCCCTGCGGATGCTCCTCCCGGGGCTGAAGCCCTGGATCAGCCCGGGGCTCACCTTCCTGCTCTTCGCCGGGGCTATGGCTGTGGTCCTCTGGCCCCGGAACGCCATGGACCGGATGGAGGACTTCCGGCCCACCGCCGGGCGGGCCCTGCTCCTGGCGGCGCTGACGGCCTGGGCTGTCCTCTCCTTCACCGGCGTCACCACCTTTATCTATTCCAACTTCTGAGAGCCCCCGGATTCCGGGGCGCGTCTGTGGGGAACATATGAACAAGACTTATCAACTCTGGGCCCGGAGGTTCCTGGCGGCCCTGCTGGCCCTGCTGCTGCTGTGCGGGGGGATCGTCTGCGCCGTGGACCCCTGCCTGTACTACCGGATGCCGGAGCGCTGGCAGCCCGTCTTCTTCAACGAGCGCTATCAGGCCGCCGGGCTGGCGAAAAACGTCCCGGCGGACACGGTGCTCCTGGGGACCTCCATGGCCGCCAACTACCGGGCCAGCTGGATTGAACGATACTACCACACCCCCTCGGTGCGGATCACCATTCCCGACGGCTATTTCAGCGAGTTCGGCCAGGTTATCGATCTGCTCTTCCGGCGGCGGGAGCCCCCGAAGCGCATCCTCTTCGCCCTGGACCTGAACATTCTGATCCGGGACGACCGGGGGGTCACGGACGTGATGCCGGACTATTTTTACAACCGGAATCCCCTGGACGATGTAAAGTATCTCCTCAGCAAGGACTCCCTGTATTACAGCCTCTACACCCTGATGGAGAACCGCCGGGGGAAGGGCCAGACTCTGGACGAGGGCTTCACCTGGGATCTGACCTCCGTCTGGGGGCGCTACGAGACCCTGCGGGCCTATGACCGCCCGCCGGTGGCGGAGGAACAGACGCCGGAGGACGCCTATCTCCAATACACCTCGGAAAATCTGGCGGTGATGAAGGGCTGGTTCACGGAACACCCGGAGGCTAAGTTTGAGATTTTCCTCTCTCCGTACAGCATCCTGGCCTGGGACCGGGCCATCCGCCGGGGGGACCTGGACGCCCGGCTGGCCGCCTTGGAGCTGGCCTGTGAGGCCCTGACGGGCCTGGAGAACGTCCGGCTCCACGCGCCCCTGTTTGCCAAGGATATGGTGACGGAGCTGAACAATTACTGCGACTACGTACACCACTCCGGCGAGGCCGGGGAGTGGGTGCTGGGAAACGTGTGCGCCGAGAAGTTCCTGCTGAGGCCCGAGACCTTCCGGGAGACCCTGGCGGAGTGGCGGGAGTTCGTGCTGGGCTACGACTACGACGCCCTGTGGGATGAGGAATTTTGGGAACAGTGGTATCAGGAGCATGAGGAGCCGCCGGCATGGTACGGGGGTAAGGAGGACTAACAAGATGGGCCTGTTTCTGTACACGCTCCTTTTCCCCGGCGGGAAGGAGGAGCGATGCCGCGAAGCCCTGGGGCGCAAGGCCGAGAACCCGGACCACAATATCTGGCCGGACAAATGCCATTGGTACCTGTTCCCCAAGGGTCCTGCCGTCCAGCTCAACGACGGCGCGGTGGGCCTGGACTATGCGGAACCGCTGTCGAGAGTGCTCAACTGCCCGGTTCTGCTGACCTATATCTACGACGGCGACTTCTGGGGCTACGAGCTCTGGAAGAAGGGGAAGGAGCTGGACCAGTTCGCCAGCGTCCACGACTACTTCGACGAGGGCGAGCCCCCCGACAAGCCCGGGGACGCGGGAACTGTGGCCCAGCTCTTCGGCGTGGAGCCGGAGCGGATCGCCCGCTACCTCGTCCCCTGGCCGGAGGAGGATTTGGACGAATACGCCTATGAGGGCGATGACAGCGCTATGGGGGACTGCTGGCAGATGGCAGACTTTTTGGACGCGCTGGGTTTTGACTATAACCTCCTCTGTCCCCCGAGCCCGGAGCCGGAAAAACCGCCCAATCAGCCCGCTCCCCAACCGACGACGGGCTGGCAGTTCCTGCCGCCGGGGGCGTATTTGGAGGACGCGCCGGACCTGCCCAACGCCCTGACCAGCCGGGAATATGCCCTCCGGCGCCTGGAGGAGCTGGGGGAGGCCTATGAGGAGCTCCTGCCCCTTATTGAATGCGGGAAGTATCAGGAGGCCCTTGCCCGCCTGGACGGGGCGATCCAGGCCGCGCCGGAGGAGGCGGGGCTGTATCTGCTCCGGGCCTTTTGCTGGGCTCAGCTGGAAAAGGCCAGCGGCAGGAGCCGGAAGTATGAGACGGAGGGGGACATGGGGAAGGTCCTGGCCCTGGAGCCGGACAACGTCATGGTCCTCCGGGCCCGGTGCCCCACCACCGCCACCACCGCCCGCTATTCCCGGCACATCCAGGACCTGACCTTGCTCATGGAGGCGGACCCGGAGAACCGGGACATCTACCAGATCAGCCGGGCCTACCGTTACCACTGGACGAAGGATGACGCCTCCGCCCGGGCGGACCTGGAGGAGGTCCTGCGCCGGGGCCGGACGAAGACGGTGGACCTGGTGTATCTCTGCGGGGAGCTGGGGCTGCCGGGGTTCTAATTTTGTATATGCTTATCTCTTGGGAGGTTTTTCTATATGATCCAACAAGACCACATCCGCAACTTTTCCATCATTGCGCATATAGACCACGGCAAGTCCACCCTGGCGGACCGGCTGCTGGAGAAGTGCAACGCCGTCTCCCAGCGGGAGATGGAGAGCCAGCTTTTGGACAACATGGACCTGGAACGGGAGCGGGGCATCACCATCAAGGCCAGGGCCGTGCGGCTCCTCTACCACGCCCAGGACGGGGAGGACTACGCCCTGAACCTCATCGACACCCCGGGGCACGTGGACTTCAACTATGAGGTCTCCCGGTCCCTGGCCGCCTGTGAGGGAGCCGTGCTGGTGGTGGACTCCACCCAGGGCGTGGAGGCCCAGACCTTGGCCAACACGTACCTGGCTATGGAGCACGATCTGGAGATTCTGCCGGTGTTCAACAAGATCGACCTCCCCGCCGCGGACCCCGAAAAGGCGAAACAGGAGGTGGAGGACATCATCGGCCTCCCGGCGCTGGACGCGCCGGAGATCTCCG
>CAMXNV010000147.1 GCA_947245315.1 uncultured Oscillibacter sp.
TGTTCCCTTTTCCCTCTTTGACTTCTTTTAACTCTCCTTTTGGACACTCCCCCCCCCGAAACCCCCTTGACTTTTCCGCCCAAACCGTGGATAATGGCAATGTCTGTACACGAACGCCGCCGGGGGGCCCCCGGCTTTATCAGGAGGTTTTCTATGGCACCCGACAGCCGTTTCTTTGAGGACATGGAGGCCCGCATTCCCAAGGGCCGGGTCCGCACCCGCTTCGCCCCCTCCCCCACGGGCTACATGCACGTGGGCAATCTCCGCACCGCCCTCTACACTTGGCTCATCGCCCGGCACCATCACGGCGGCTTCATCCTCCGCATCGAGGACACGGACCAAGGCCGCCTGGTGGAGGGCGCCACGGACGTGATCTACCGCACCATGGCCGAGTGCGGCCTGACCCACGACGAGGGCCCCGACGTAGGAGGCCCCGTGGGGCCCTACATCCAGTCGGAGCGCCGGGACCTCTACGGGAAGTACGCCCAGCTCCTGGTGGAGAAGGGCGCGGCCTACTACTGCTTCTGCGAGAAGACCGAGTCTGAGGAGGACAGCGGCGACTTCGGCCGGGCCCCCGATCCCTGCCGGGACCTGAGCCGGGAGGAAATCGACGCCAGGCTCCTGGCGGGGATGCCCTACGTCATCCGCCAACGCATCCCCCGGGAGGGGAGCACCACCTTCCACGACGTGTCCTTCGGGGACATCACCGTGGAGAACAAGACCCTGGACGACCAGGTCCTGCTGAAACGGGACGGACTGCCCACCTACAACTTCGCCAATGTGATCGACGACCACCTGATGGGCATCACCCACGTGGTCCGGGGCAGCGAGTACCTCTCCTCCGCCCCCAAGTACAACCTGCTCTACCAAGCCTTCGGCTGGGACATCCCCACCTACGTCCACTGCTCCCCCGTCATGCGGGACCAGCACAACAAGATGTCCAAGCGCCACGGGGACCCCTCCTACGAGGACCTGATTGCCCAGGGCTACCTGACCCCCGCCGTGCTGAACTACGTGGCCCTTCTGGGCTGGGCCCCCAAGGGGGAGCGCAGCGAGCAGGAGGTCTTTTCCCTGGAGGAGCTGGTGGACGCCTTCGACATCGCGGGCATCTCCAAGTCCCCGGCCATCTTCGACCTCGACAAGCTGACCTATTTCAACGCCCTCTACCTCCGCGCCATGACCCCGGAGGCCTTCGCCAAAATCGCGGAGCCCTACATCCGCCAGGCGGTGAAGAACCCGGCCATCGACGCCGCCGCCGTGGCCGCCCTGCTGCAAGCCCGGTGCGAGAAGCTGACGGACATCCCGGAGAAGGTGGACTTCTTCGACCAGCTCCCCGACTACGACCTCGCCCTCTTCACCAACAAGAAATCCAAGACCGACGCCCAGGTCTCCAAGCAGATGCTGGAGGCCGCCGTCCCCGCCCTGGAGGCCCTGCCGGACTGGACCCAGGACGCGGTCCACGACTGCCTCATCGCCCTGGCGGAGCGCCTTGGCGTAAAGAACGCCACGCTGATGTGGCCCGTCCGCATCGCGGCGGCGGGCAAGCAGGTGACCCCCGGCGGCGCCGTGGAAATCTGCCACATCCTGGGCAGGGAGGAGACCCTCCGCCGCCTCCGCCAAGGAAACGACCGGCTGAGTTAGGAGTGAGGAGTGAGGAGTTAGGAGTTTTTCTTTCTCGGAGGGCCGGTTCTACTGTCTTCCAACTCCTAACTCCTATCTCCTAACTCCTAACTGTTAGAAGCTCCTAACTGCCAAAACTTCTAAAAAAGGATTGATTTCATAAAATGAGTAAGCTCTTCATTCCCACCGGCTACAAAATGCCCCTGACCAACAACGAGCTCCAGCGGGCCATCGAGCTCATCCACGAGGACTTCCAGCGCAGCCTCACCCTCCGCCTGAACCTCCACCGGGTCTCCGCCCCCCTCTTCGTGGACGGGCGCACCGGCTTGAACGACGACCTCAACGGCGTGGAGCGCCCTGTCTCCTTCGACATCCCCGACGTGGGCGCGGAGGGGCAGGTGGTCCACTCCCTGGCCAAGTGGAAGCGCCTGGCCCTGAAGCGCTATGAGTTCCCCGAGGGCAGCGGCCTCTTCACCGACATGAACGCCATCCGCCGGGACGAGATCGTGGACAACCTCCACTCCGTCTACGTGGACCAGTGGGACTGGGAAAAGCACATCGGCCTCAAGGACCGGCGGCTCCAGTACCTCAAGGACACCGTCCGGGACATCGTGGGCGCCCTGTGCGACACCTCCTCCGTCCTCCGGAACCACTTCCCCGCCCTGAACTTCCGGCCCGACCGGGACGTGTACTTCCTCACCACCCAGGAGCTGGAGGACCGCTATCCCCACCTGGAGCCTACGGAGCGGGAGACGGAGATCTGCCGGAGGCACCGGACGGTCTTCCTCATGCAGATCGGCAAGACCCTGAAATCCGGGCGGCGGCACGACGGCCGGGCCCCGGACTACGACGACTGGGAGCTCAACGGGGACATCCTCATGTGGAACCCCACCCTCCAGCGGGCCTTTGAGGTCTCCTCCATGGGCATCCGGGTGGACGCCGCGGCCCTGGACCGCCAGCTCACCGCCGCCGGGTGCGACGAGCGGCGGAAGCTGCCCTTCCACCAGATGCTGCTGAACGGGGAGCTGCCCCAGTCCATCGGCGGCGGCATCGGCCAGTCCCGGGTGTGCATGCTGCTGCTGGGGGCCTGCCACATCGGCGAGGTCCAGGCCAGCCTCTGGGACAGGGAGACCCTGGAGGGCTGCGAGCGGGCGGGCATTACGCTGCTGTGAGCCCTGGGAGCATATAGGAGGACCGGCACGGCGAAAAAGCCGTGCCGGTTCCCTTTTTCCCCCTGTGTCAACGGCGCGCCCTGCCGCGTATACCGTAAGGGAGGCGGCGGGGGCTGTTCCCTTCCGACCTCCCGGGACTGCCATGGTTCCGGGGGAATGGCCCGGTCTGGGGACCGGGCCCCACACCTCCTTCTATCGATAGACCACCCTGTGGGGCCTGACCCCCAGGTCAGGCCATTTCCCCCGGGAGCTTGGCACTTCCGAAAGACGGAGCGGGACAGCCCCCGTAAAGGGGATGCCACAGCCCGCTCCCTACACGGTGTTCTACCGATAGAAGAAATGTAGGGAAGGGGCTCCGTCCCCTTCCGCCCCCCCGGGACTGCCAGGCTCCCGGGGGAAATGGCCCGGTCTGGGGACCGGGCCCCACACCTCCCGCCTCCCTTGACTTTTCCCCCCTTTGCCTGTACAATAAATTCAACGGATTTATGCCCTTTTTCTGCCATCTCACCTCCCGCAGACCATCCAACCCTTGATGAGAGGAGACTGCCCCATGACCGCGAACCGCCTCCGCCGGGCGCTGTCCCTGACAGCCGCAGCGCTTCTGCTCTTGTCCGCCTGCGCCTCCCCGGAGCGCCGCCCCGAGCCCCCACATGAGAACCCGGACGCCCTGACCGGCAGCGGCTGGTATGAGTATCACGCTTTCTGGGAGCTCCTGGGCCGGACCTACCCCGACATCCAGCTGGCCCTCTCCCCCTACGACGGCGGCAACCGCACCGGCTACGGCTGGGCCCAGATGCGGGCGGACGACATCCCCGACGTCTTCATCACCTCCCAAATCCTGGACGAGGACCTGGCGGCGGAGCGCCTGGCGGACCTGTCCGGCTATGACCTGGTCAACCGCTTCCCCACCGCCGTCCTCAACCAGGTGGCCATCGACGGGGGCGTCTACCTGCTCCCGGTCAACTACAGCATGTACGGCACCTTCTACAACAAGACCCTGATGGAGGAGCACGGCTGGGAGCTCCCCTCCGACTTCGCCCAGCTGGAGGCCCTGTGCCGGGACATCCGGGCGGAGGGCCTGATCCCCGGCGTGCTGGGCGCCCAGCTCACCGGCAGCGCCTTCTCCGCCGTCTTCAACCTGGCCAAGACCGGCTGGCTCACCACCCCGGCGGGCAGGGCCTGGGAGCGGGACTTCCTGGCCGGGGAGGCCACGGCCGCCGGAGCCTGGGAGGACACCATGGCCTACACCCAGCGGCTCATCGACGCTGGCTTCTTCACCACCGACCCGGAGGACCGGGACAACAAGACCCTCTTTTTCGACTACCTGGGCGGACGCCGGGCCGTCTTTTTCACGGCGGCCATGACCGTGAACCTCACCGAGCTCCCGGACACCGGCGACCAGCTGGGCATGATGCCCTATATCGGCGAGCACGGGGACAAGAATATCTACATGTACAGCCCCGCCAGCTACATCGGCCTCAGCAAGCGGCTCACGGAGCCGGGGAACGAGGACAAGCTGGAGCAGGCCCTCCGGCTCCTCTCCCTCCTCTTCTCCCCCGAGGGGCAGGAGGTCTTCATCACCCCCCAGACCCCCTGCGTCCTCAGCGTGCTGGACAACGTCTCCCCGCCGGAGGACGCCCTGATTTACGACGCCCGCCTGGCCCTGCTGGACGGCCGGGCCTTCCCCATGACCTACACCCGCTGGGACGGCGTCCTGGCCGACATGGGCCAGGCGTTCAAGGACTGGTTCCGGGGGGAGAACGGCATGGACGGCCCCGGCTGCATCGCCCGGATGGACGAATTGCAGCAGGGCTACCTCACCCACTCCGAGGAGCTCTACTTCTGCGAGAGCACGGCGGACTTCACCCTGGAGGAGACGGCGGAGCTGCTGGGCAAGGCCCTGGGGGACGCCGTGGGGGCGGACGCGGCCATGATCCCCTTGGGGACCCTCCCCGGGGCCGCCGGGCTCCGGGCGGGCGTCTCCGGGCGGCTCTACCGGGGGAAAATCAACGCGGAGATCGCCCACACCATCACCCCCGCCTATGACGGGGAATACGCCCTGATGACCATGACCGGCGCACAGGCCAGGGAGCTGGCTCAGGCGGGCTTTGACCCCGAGGGGAGCGGGGCGCCTCTCCCCTACCTCCTGGTGACCCGGGGCGGCGCGCCTTTGGAGGACGCCGCCGCCTACCAGGTGGCCTTCCTCATGGAGGGCTATACCGAGGAGGCCGGAGAGGCCTATTCCGTCCAGGTCTGCAAGGGCTCCCTCCGGGAGCTGCTGCGGGCCTGGCTAGAGAAGCAGGGAACCGTCTCCCCCGGCGGGAACCCCTGGAACTGACGGGGGAGGAGCGAACGCGTCCGAGCAAGCATTTTCAAGGGGATGGACCGTAGGGGCGGACCTGTGTGTCCGCCCGTCTCCCGGGACCTGGGCACTTCCTATAGAATGGCGGGGCCTGTGTGTCCCCCCGTCTCCCGGAACCTAGGCACTTCCTATAGAAGGGCGGACACACAGGTCCGCCCCT
>CAMXNV010000148.1 GCA_947245315.1 uncultured Oscillibacter sp.
CCGTGGCCGACGCGGGCACCGTCATCTGGAACGGCCCCATGGGCGTGTTTGAGTTCCCCGCCTTCGCCAAGGGCACCGAGGCCATGGCCGAGGCCCTGAGCAAGACCTCCGCCATCACGGTCATCGGCGGCGGAGACAGCGCCGCGGCTGTGGAACAGCTGGGCTACGCCGACAAGATGAGCCACATCTCCACCGGCGGCGGCGCCTCCCTGGAGTTCCTGGAAGGCAAGGAGCTGCCGGGCGTGGCTTGCCTGCTCGACGCCTAAAGGGCTCAAAGAGGGGTCTTCGTCCTCCCTTTGGATTCCCCCCCGCCGGTGACGCCGGTTTTGGAGGCAATGAGGCGGGGCGGAATTTCTCCCGGCCAGGGGTTCCGGCCCCTGCGGCCCTGAAAAAACACGGTATAGCGCGCCGGGTTTTTCGGAAATGGGGGCCTCCGGGGAGCGGCGTCTGTTCCGTTTTCTATCTTTTCTTTGAAAATGTTCGGAAAAACTCTTCCGCACCCTTGACATTTCCACCTATTTCGGCTATATAATAGTTGGTTGCCACTTTAGCTGGCTTCCGGGCCCCTTGGCCCGCTGTTCCAAAAACATTCCGAAAACATAAATTAAAGGAGTTTTGATCATCATGAACCGCAGATACCGCAAGACCGTCATCGCCGGCAACTGGAAAATGAACATGACTGCCACCGAAACCAAAAAATTTGCCGAGGATATCCGCAAGATCATGCCCCGGGCCAAGTGGTGCGAGACCCTGATCTGCGTCCCCGCCTGCAACATCTCCGTTGCCGCCAAGGCTTTTAAGGACCTGCGCATCTCCGTGGGCGCCGAGAATGTCTACTTTGAGGAGAAGGGCGCCTACACCGGCGAGGTCTCCGCCGATATGCTCAAGGACCTGGCCGTCAAGTATGTCATCATCGGCCACAGCGAGCGCCGTCAGTATTTCGGGGAAACCGATACCACGGTCAACAAAAAAGTCCATGCGGTCCTGAACGCCGGCATGAGCCCCATCATCTGCGTGGGCGAGAGCCTGGAGCAGCGGGAGACCGGCATCACCAACGAGTGGATCGCCCTCCAGGTGAAGAGCGCCCTCTTCGGCGTCCCCGCCGACAAGCTCCGCCGCTGCATCATCGCCTATGAGCCCATCTGGGCCATCGGCACCGGAAAGACCGCCACCGCCGAGCAGGCCGGCGAGGTCTGCTCCAACATCCGCGCCACCATCCGCTCCCTCTACGGCGCCCGGGTGGCCCGGAGCGTCACCATCCAGTACGGCGGCTCCATGAATGCTAAGAATGCCGCCGAGCTGCTGGCCCAGCCCGACATCGACGGCGGCCTCATCGGCGGCGCGGCCCTGAAGCCGGACCAGTTCGTGGAGATCATCAACGCAGCGAATCAGGAGTGACTTCGTCTCAAAGGGGGGACTGCGTCCCCCCTTTCCCCCGCATAGGAGGATGCCGCATCCGTAAGGCGGCAGGACCGCCAGCGGCAGCGGATTCCCCCTCGCCGGTGACACCGGCCACCGGCGTGCCGTCGGGAAAATGATTGCATCTGCTTTCTCTGCCTCCGGCAGGGAAAACCGGGAACCGGAGGTTCCCTGGACCCCCTCCCCCTTTAAGAGCGGCGCGGTCTGTGCGCGGCCGCTTGGGAGGAGGTTCCTTATTGGGTCCCTTTACCCTGACCCGATGAGCGAAGGAGATTTTTTATGAACAAGACACCTACCACTTTGATTATCATGGACGGGTTCGGCACCGGCGGCGGGGAGACGGGAAACGCCGTGAAAACCGCCGCCACCCCCCGGCTGGACGGCTTCTTCCGGGAGTTCGCCCACACCACCCTCCGCGCCTCCGGGCTGGACGTGGGCCTGCCCGACGGGCAGATGGGCAACAGCGAGGTGGGCCACACCAACATCGGCGGCGGCCGCGTGGTCTTCCAGGACCTGCCCCGCATCACCCGGGCCATTGAGGACGGCAGCTTCTTCCGGAACCCCGCCTATAACCACGCTATGGACGCCTGTTTGGAGAAGGGCTCGGCCCTGCACCTGTTCGGTCTGCTGTCCGACGGCGGCGTCCACTCCCACCTGACCCACCTCTTCGCCCTGCTGAAAATGGCCAAGGACAAGGGGCTCACCCGGGTCTATATCCATGCCTTCCTGGACGGGCGGGACGTGTCCCCCACCTCCGGCGCGGGCTTTGTGGCGGAGACGGCGGCCAAGTGCCAGGAGCTGGGCGTGGGCAAGATCGCCACGGTGATGGGCCGCTACTACGCCATGGACCGGGACAAGCGCTGGGACCGGGTGGAACAGGCCTATGACGCCATGGTCTACGGCGAGAGCCCCATTAACAACCCGGACCCGGTGGACGCGGTGAAGAAATCCTATGAACGGGGCGTCACCGACGAGTTTGTGGAGCCCGTGGTCTGCGACCCCGACGGATCCATCTCCGACAACGACAGCGTGATCTTCTTCAACTTCCGCCCGGACCGGGCCCGGGAGATCACCCGGACCCTGGTGGATCCGGAGTTTGACGGGTTCACCCGTCAGTTCTTCCCCCTGACCTATGTCTGCAACACGGAGTACGACGCCTCCATGCCCAACGTGGAGGTGGCCTTCCCCCGGGTGCTGGTGAACAACGGCCTGGGCGAGTACCTGAGCAAAATGGGCATGACCCAGCTCCGCATCGCCGAGACGGAGAAGTACGCCCATGTGACCTTCTTCTTCAACGGCGGCAGCGAGACCGTCTTCCCCGGCGAGGACCGGGTGCTGGTCCCCTCTCCCAAGGTGGCCACCTACGATCTCCAGCCGGAGATGAGCGCCCCGGAGGTCTGCGAGAAGTGCGTGGAGCGCATTGAGTCCGGGAACTACGATGTGATTATCCTGAACTTTGCCAACTGCGACATGGTGGGGCACACGGGGGTCTTCGACGCGGCGGTCAAGGCCGTGGAGACCGTGGACGCCTGTGTGGGCAAGGTGGTGGACGCCACCCTGAAAATGGGAGGCATTGCCATGATTACGGCCGACCATGGAAACGCGGAGCAGATGGTAGAGCCCGACGGGAGCCCCATGACGGCCCACACCACGAACCCGGTGCCCTTCATTCTCTGCGGCGCGGGGTCCGAGCTGCGGAGCGACGGGCGTCTGGCGGACATTGCGCCCACGATGCTGGACGTCATGGGCCTGGCCTGCCCCCCCGAAATGGACGGCAAAACCCTCATCCTCCAGTAACTTTTCTTGAAAGATTTGGGGCCTCTTAGCGGCTTTGCCGCTTAGAGGCCCCGTACACCCTTTGGGTGAAAGTCACCAAAAGAACTTTAGCTCGCTACTGAGTTTGGTGGTTGAGTTGGCTGGAGCGACGGCAACGAAGTTCAATTTTATCTATGCAATTATGCCTATCCCCTTCTATAATAAAGCAGAGCCGCCCTATTGGGGCGGCTCTGTTCTTCTATATAGCGGCGTTCAAGAGCCGGATCAGCTCCTCCTTCCCCGTTCCCTTCTCCGCGGAGAAGGGCAGAAGAACATCCCCCTCCCCCAGCTCCAGGGTCTCTCTGATGAGGGCCAGGGCGGGGTCTATCTGGCTCTTTTTCAGCTTATCCAGCTTGTTGGCCACCACGATCTCCGGACAGCCCGTCTCTCGGAACCAGCCGTGCATGGTCAGGTCGTTGGCGGTAGGCTTATGCCGGGCGTCCACGATCAGGACGCCGGTGGTGATGTGGGCCTCCTGGAAATAGCTCTCCATCAGGCGGCCCCAGCGCTCCTTCTCCGCCTTGGAGACCTTGGCGTAGCCGTAGCCCGGCAGGTCTACCAGGTAGGCTTTCCCGTCCACTAGGTAGTAGTTCACCTGGGTGGTCTTCCCGGGGGAGGAGCCCACGTAGGCCAGATTCTTCCGGCCCAGGAGGCGGTTAATCACCGAGGACTTTCCCACGTTGGACCGGCCCGCGAAGGCGAACTGCGGCAGGCCGTCCCAGAGGAACTGCTCCCGGCTTCCGGCGGAGCGTATGAAGTCCGCCTTTACAAAATTAATGGGCATGGTTCCTCCTTTACTGCCGGAGCACGGCGGCCTCCGCCTTCTCCAGGCCGATGGGGGCGTAATGCTCCTCCCGGGCCGCCTCGGGCTGGGGGACCAGCGCCGCGGCGAAGACCTGGTCGATGGTCTCCACCGGGAGGAATTTCAGCGCCGAGCGCACCGTCTGGTCGATCTCCTCCAGGTCCCGGACGTTGTCCTTGGGGATCAGCACCGTGCCGATGCCGTTCCGCAGGGCGGCCATGGTCTTTTCCTTCAAGCCCCCGATGGCCAGCACCCGGCCCCGGAGGGTCACCTCCCCCGTCATGGCGATGCCCGCCTTGATCTTCCGCTCCGTCAGGGCGGAGAGGATGGCGGTGGTGACGGCGATGCCCGCCGAGGGGCCGTCCTTGGGCACCGCCCCCTCGGGGAAGTGGACGTGGATGTCCTTGTTTTTATAGAACTCCGCCTCTACGCCCAGCACCGCCGCCCGGCTGCGGATGCAGCTCAGGGCCGCCTGGGCGGACTCCTTCATTACCTCGCCCAGGTTGCCGGTGAGCTCCAGCTTCCCGGTGCCGTCGCAGACCACGGCCTCCACCTCCAGGATTTCCCCGCCGGTCTCCGTCCAGGCCAGTCCGTTGACCACGCCGGTCTCCTCCCGCTCCGTGTGGAGGGCCGGGGGATAGGGCTGGCAGTCCAAAAGCTTGGGCAGGGCCTCCTCCGTCACCTGGAGGCGCTTGGCCTCCCCGGAGACCAGCTTCATGGCCGTCTTCCGGCACAGGGCGGCGATCCGCCGCTCCAGCAGGCGGACGCCGGACTCCCGGGTGTAGTCCCGGATCACCGCCCGGAGGACGTCGTCGGAGACCTTCAGGGCGCTCTTTTTCAGGCCGTGCTCCGCCATCTGCTTGGGCAGCAGGTGCCGCCGGGCGATCTGCACCTTCTCCTCGTCGGTGTAGCTGGAGAGGCGGATCACCTCCATCCGGTCCAGCAGGGGCTGGGGGATGGTCTCCGTGGTGTTGGCCGTGGTGATGAACATGACCCGGCTCAGGTCCACGGGGATTTCCAGATAGTGGTCCCGGAAGGCGTGGTTCTGCTCGCTGTCCAGCACCTCCAGCAGGGCGGAGGCCGGGTCCCCCCGGTAGTCGTTGCCCAGCTTGTCGATCTCGTCCAGCAGCAGCAGGGGGTTCATGGACCCGCCCCGGATGATGGCCTCGATCACCCGGCCGGGCATGGACCCTATGTAGGTCCTGCGGTGGCCGCGGATGTCCGCCTCGTCCCGGACGCCGCCCAGGCTCAGCCGGGCCAGCTTCC
>CAMXNV010000149.1 GCA_947245315.1 uncultured Oscillibacter sp.
GTGGTGGGCAACGGCTCCCAGTCCAACGTGGAGGACCTGACCGCCGGCGATGTGCAGCTGGGCTTTGTCCAGTCCGACGTCATGAGCTACGCCTATAACGGCGAGCGCCTGTTTGAGTCCCCCGTGACCAACTTCTCCGTGGTGGCCGCCCTCTACATGGAGCAGGTCCAGATCGCCACCACCAACCCGGACATCAAGTCCGTGGCGGACCTGGCGGGCAAGACTGTCTCCATCGGCGTCTCCGGCTCCGGCGTGTACTTCAACGCCATCGACGTCCTGGGCGCCTACGGCCTTACCGAGTCCGACATCAGCCCCGTGTTCCAGAACTTCGGAGACAGCGCCGACAACCTGAAGGACGGGAAAATCGACGCGGCCTTCATCGTGGCCGGCGCTCCTACCCCCGCCATCAGCGACCTGGCCCTGTCCAAGCCCACCTATCTGGTTGGCCTGGATGAGGAGCACGTCAACTCCCTGCTGGAGAGCTCCCCCTTCTACAGCGCCTACACCATCCCCGCCGGGACCTATTGATTTTTGATCTACCCCCGAGCCAGCGGTTTGGCAAGGGCCGCGTTACGCGGCCCTTGCCGCATTGAAAGGGCGGCGGCGATTCCGCCCCTTCAATACGGCAAGGGCTTTAAAAACCTATATCTAATCACGTATCATCATGTTAGTTAAAGGAGAACCCCCTATGAGCGAGAAAGACAAACGCAGCCTTCCCGACGTAGAGGTCGGCACCGCGGCGGACATGGACGAGGTCATGCGAAAGTATGACCGGGAGTCCGCCACCCGCATCTGGGAGGGCAGGCCCAAGCTGCTGGTCAGCGTGGTCATGGCCCTGTTTTCCGTGTACTGCATCTGGCTGACCCTCCGGTGCAACTGGGACATGCCCATCCGCCTCAGCTCCTTCCTGGGGCTCATCATCGTCATGGGCTACCTGACCTACCCCGCTAGGAAGAACCACGTGAGGCCCAACTCCATGCCCTGGTACGACTTCGTCCTGATGTTCCTGGGGGCGGGCTCCTTCTTCTACTACTGCGTCAACTACATGACCCTGGCCAAGCTCCTCACCAGCGCCGCCAAGATCAACCCCTTCGTCGAGGGGAGCGTGCCCAACGCCTGGTTCTATATCATCCTGGGCATCGTGGGCATCGCCTGCCTGGCCGAGCTCTGCCGCCGGTGCGTGGGCCTGCCCATCCTATGCGTGGCGGGCGTGCTGCTGGTCTACACCTTCGCCAGCGGCCAGAACCTGGCCCGGGTGGTCTACACCCTGTTCTACGGCACCTCCGGCGTCATGGCCACGCCCATCCAGGTCTGCGCCAAGTTCATCGCCGTGTTCATCATCTTCGGGGCTTTCCTGGAGCGGACCGGCATCTCCAACTTCTTCATTGACCTGGCCAACTCCCTGGCGGGCAGCACCTCCGGCGGCCCCGCCAAGGTGGCGGTCATCTCCTCCGCCCTCTGCGGCATGGTCTCCGGGTCCTCCGTGGGCAACACGGTGACCACGGGCTCCGTCACCATTCCCATGATGAAGCGCACCGGCTACCAAGGCGAGTTCGCCGGGGCCGTGGAGGCGGCGGCCTCCACCGGCGGGCAGATCATGCCCCCCATCATGGGCGCGGCGGCCTTCCTCATGGCGGAGTTCATGGACACCACCTATCCCGACGTGGCCGTGAAGGCCATCCTGCCCGCCCTGCTCTACTTCACCGGCATCTTCATCGCCGTCCATCTGGAGGCCCGCCGTCTGGACCTGAAGGGCATCCCCCGGGACCAGCTCCCCAGGTTCGGCAATCTGGTCAAGAGCATCTACCTGCTCCTGCCCCTGGTGGTCCTGGTCTGGATGGCGTCCACCAATGTGCGGACCCTCCAGTTCTCCGCCTCCATTGCCATCGTCCTGGCCATCCTGGTGAGCCTGCCCCACCTCTTCGCCGGGAGCCGCGCCCAGCACGCGGAGGGCGCCGCCGTCCACTTCGTCAAGGACACGGGCAGCATGATCCTGGGCTCCCTGGAGGCCGGCGGGCGGAGCTGCATCACCGTGGCCGTGGCCTGCTCCGTGGCGGGCATCGTGTCTGGGTGCATCACGGTGACGGGCCTGGCCTCCAAGCTCATCAACGGGGTCATCAATATCAGCAATATGATCCCCTTCCCGACTCTGTCCCTGTTCATCGCCCTGTTTTTGACCATGCTGTGCTGCATCGTGCTGGGCATGGGCGTGCCCACCACGGCCAACTACTGCATCATGGCCTCCACCTGCGCCCCCATTCTCATCCAGCTGGGCATCGGCAAGATTCCCGCCCACTTCTTCGTGTTCTACTTCGGCATCGTAGCGGACATCACGCCCCCGGTGGCCCTGGCGGCCTACGCCGGAAGTGCCATCGCCAAGTCCGATCCCATGAAAACGGGAGTCAACGCCACCAAGCTGGCCATCGCCGCCTTCATCGTACCCTATATCTTCGCCTACAGTCCGGCAATGCTCTTTGTCGACAACCCCGGCGTCCTCCAGGTGGCCCAGATTGTGATCAGCGCGCTGCTGGGCATCTTCGGCGTGGCCGCGGCGCTGAACGGCTACCTCTTCCGGCCCATTCCCCGGTGGATGCGCCTGGCCCTGGTCGTGGCGGGCCTGGCGATGATGGTCCCGGGCTCCGCTACGGATGTGGTGGGCCTAGTGGCCCTGGCGGCGGTGGTGCTCTACCAGAAGTCCATGGTGAAGCGGGAGGCCGCGGGGGCCTGAGGGCCCTGAGCTGCGGAGCGCTTCGCCTCCCCGCCGGAACGCCGCGCCGCGTGAGGCTCCCTCTTTGAGGGAGCTGTCGCCGCCGGAGGCGGTGACGGAGGGAGTTCCCCCGCAGAGCATTCCCTCGGGGCAACTCCCTCCGTCACGGCTCCGCCGTGCCACCTCCCTCAAAGAGGGAGGCTCCTTAGGACTGAGAGAGTCGCCCCCCTTTTCCTCAAGCCATAGGCCCCCTTTTCAGGGGGCCTTTTCTTGATTGGGCAGGGAATTCCTGGAATATGGCTTTTCGACGGAAACGGCGGGACTTTTTCCTGCATTTTTGTGAAGATTTTCCGGAAACCCTTCCAGCCCTTCCGCCGTCTAATGGATTGAGAACGTGTTTCCAAAATCTTCAGGAAATCTTAAGAAATCTGTAACCGTTTTGTTGTTGTTTTCCATGGCAAACTGTTCTAGCATAGATGATACAGTTTTGATGCCGGTCCCTGTTATGGTTTATAGCGGCCAATCGAACCGATGAAGGAGAAGCATAATATGTCAGAAGTCATGGATCGCGAAAAGCAGGCCGGGGCGGCGGCCCCGGCAGAGGCGCCCCCCGCGGCGCCCCAGACCCAGCAGCCCGCGCCGGAGAAGACCTCCCTCTGGAAGAAGTGGAAGGGCATGCCCCGGAAGAAGCGGCGGAAGATCGTCCGGTGGTTTATCATCCTCCTGATCCTCATCGCCATTGGGCTGGCGGTGCGCCACTTCCTGTCCGGACAGGGGGGCGGGGACCAGACCGAGGTCCTGACCACCACGGTGGAGTACGGCTCCATCACGGCCACGGTGGACGGGAGCGGCCTGACCAAGGCCAAGGACAGCGAGACCATCACCCTGGCCACCTCGGGAACCGTCAGCGAGGTCTTCGTCAATGAGGGAGACACGGTGGAACCGGGAACGCCCCTGTTCATCATCGACTCCGACGCCGCCCGCACCGCCGTGGACAAGGCCCGGCAGGACGTGCTGGGCCGGGAGAAGCAGCTCAACGCCCTTTTGAAGGACGTGGCGGGCCTCAACCTGGCGGCGGGCTACTCCGGCAAGCTGATGGAGGTGGTGGACCTGAACCCCGGGGACACCATCAGCAAGGAGCAGAAGCTGGCAGTGCTGGCGGACGACACCCGCCTCCGCCTCACCCAGTACTACAGCTACGCCTATGAGGGCATGATCCAAAAGGGCCAGGACATGGACGTCTCCATCCCCACGCTGATGAGCTCCATCCCCGGCACCGTGGAGGCCGTCCACATGGTCAGCCGCATCACCCCCGAGGGCACAAAGCTCTTCTCCGCCGACATCCTGGTGGAGAACCAGGGGGCCCTCAGCGCGGAGATGGCCGCCTCCGCCACCACGGTGACCCCGGAGGGGGAGACCGTCTACCCCTACGAGCCCGGGAAGCTGGAGTACTTCCGCACCGGCGACTTGAAGTCCACCGTCAACGGAACCGTCATCTCCAGCAGCCTGGTGGACTACCTCCAGGTCACCGCCGGGCAGGTCCTGGTCCGCATCGACGGCGAGGACAGCGAGGCGGAGATCTTCTCCGTGGAGCAGAGCCTGGAGGAGGCCCGGAAGACCCTGGAGACCGCTGAGAAGAACCTGGCGAACTGCTCCGCCGTGGCCTCCATCGCGGGAAAGATCATCGGACTGACCATGAAGCCGGGAGACGAAATCGCGGCCAATACCACGGTGGTCACCATCTCGGACACCTCCTCCCTGATTGTCAACGCCACGGTGGACGAGCGGAATGTCAGCTCCGTGGAGGCGGGCATGATGGTGGACCTGGACCAGTGGGGCACTACGGCCCCGGGCATGGTGGAGAGCGTCAGCCTCTCCAGTACCATCAACAACGGAGTGGCCACCTACCCCATGGTGATCTCGGTGGACAACGCGGAGGAAACCCTCCAGGTCAACAGCTACATAAATTACAAACTCACGGCCAGCCAGAATGACAACTGCCTGCTGCTGCCCCTCCAGGCGGTCCGCACCGTGTCCACCGAGGAGGGCGAGAGCCTGACGGTGGTCTACGTCAAGGGAGACCAGCCTGAAAACGCGGTGGAGGGGGTCATAATCGACGAGATGATCCCCGAGGGCTTCTGGCCCGTGCCCGTGGAAATCGGCATCTCCGACAACTACAACGTGGAGATCAAATCCGGCGTGGAGCAGGGCACCGAGGTCTTCACCCAGATTCAGATGTCCAGCTCCATAGGGTTCTGAGCCATGGCGAATTTAGTTGAGTTACGAGACGTCTACAAGATCTACGGCGAGGGTCTTGAGAGCGAGGTCCGGGCCCTGGACGGGGTGAGTCTCACCATTGAAAAAGGGGAGTTCGTCGCCGTGGTGGGCCAGTCCGGCTCCGGCAAGTCCACCATGATGAACGTCCTGGGCTGCCTGGACATCCCCACCAGGGGGGACTACTTCCTGGAGGGCACCGACGTCCGGGAGCTGACGGACAAGGAGCTCAGCCGCATCCGCAACAAGGAGATCGGCTTCATCTTCCAGCAGTACAACCTGATCCAGA
>CAMXNV010000150.1 GCA_947245315.1 uncultured Oscillibacter sp.
AGCAGGCGGCAGCTCTCCGGCAGGGCGTCCAGGAAGTGCCTGGCGCTGAAGGGCCGGTACAGCCGGACCTGGAGAAAACCTATTTTGCGCCCCTGAGCATTCAGATACCGGACGACCTCCTGAAGACAGCCGGAGACACTGCCCATGGCGACAACCACCTGTTCCGCCTGGGGGTCTCCATAATAATTGAAAAGCCGGTAGTCCCGGCCCGTCAGGCCGGACATCCGGGCCATGTACTCCTCCACGATGCCGGGAACGGCGTCATAATAGGGGTTGACCGCTTCTCGAAGCTGAAAGGCCGTGTCCGGGTTGATGACGGTGGAGCGCATGAGGGGGTGCTCGCTGTTCAGGGCATTGCCCCGGAAGCGGGCCAGGGCCTCCTGGTCCAGCATCTTAGCCAGGTCCGCGTAGTCCAGCACGTCGATCTTCTGAATCTCATGGGAGGTCCGGAAGCCGTCGAAGAAGTGCATGAAGGGCACCCGGGACTTCACGGCGGCCAGATGGGCCACGGCGGCCAGGTCCATGCACTCCTGGACGCAGGAGGAGGCCAGCTGGGCGAAGCCCGTCTGGCGGCAGGCCATCACGTCCGAGTGGTCCCCGAAGATGGAGAAGGCGCTGGTGCCCACGGTCCGGGCGGCCACGTGGATGACCCCGGGCAGGAGCTGCCCCGCGATCCGGTACAGGGGCGGCACCATGAGCATGAGGCCCTGGCTGGCGGTGTAGCTGGTGGTGAGGGCCCCGGCCTCCAGGGACCCGTGCATGGCCCCGCAGGCCCCGGCCTCGCTCTGCATCTCCATGAGGCGCACGCTCTGGCCGAAGATGTTCCGCATCCCGTTGGCGGCCCAGGCGTCCACGTGCTCCGCCATGGGGCTGGAGGGTGTGATGGGATAGATGGTTGCCACCTCTGTAAAGGCATAGCTGGCGTAGGCGGCGGCCTCATTGCCGTCCATGGTTTTTCGTTTCATATCCGCTCCCCCTTCTTTGATTTGTGCGCGCCCCTCTCCGGGGCGATAGAGTTCATACGTCTATTATCCCACGCAGACATCGTACTGTCAAGGAGAGTTTCCATAAGCAACTATTATTTTACTTGGATTTGGCGGCGCTTAGGAGCGGCCCAAAGGAAAACAGCCGGGCGGCGGAAACCGTCCGGCTGCTGTAGGCCGTCAAAGAAGCCGCCCTCTTTGAAGAAGGCTCTTCGGTATGGATGGGGGCCCGGCTCCCCCTGGAGTCTGTTTTAAAAATTCTTCCACCAATCCGGGTGGTCCTTGATATAATCGGACTGCTTGCCCTCGGGGCAGTCGTACCAGCCCTTGGTCTCCGGGGTGTCCTCGGCCCCCGTCATCTTCAGCCACTCCTGGTAATCGTCCACAATGAATCCGTCGTCACTCAAATGCGGCATAAGCCCGGCCTCCTTATTTTGTAATATAGGTTGCTTTAACAATATCACAAGGCTCCCGCCAAGTCAACCCAAGCCCCCGGGCGGAGAGCCTTGGGGGAATGTCCTATCCGCAGATTTATTGTAGGGGGCGGCCTTGTAGGGGCGATTATCAATCGCCCATCCTCTTCAAATGCCGGACTTCCCGGAGGACGGGCGATTGGTAATCGCCCCTACAGAATACCCGGGTAAAATCAAACATCATCAAATGCGCAGTCGGGCACTCCCAGGGCCTTAGGGCATCTTGTCAAACCCCGTCGAACGTGGTATAATGCTCGAAAATTCTGCCCCCAAATCCAACGGGGAGAACACGAGAGAAGAGCGGATGTTATGAAACGATGGAGTGCAATCCTGGTCCTTGTGCTGGCGCTGTGCCTCGGCGGGGTCCCCGCCCGGGCGCTGGAGCCGGTATCCCAATCCGGGGCCGTGGTGGCCCAGGCCCTGGGCCAAATGGGCTTTACCGAGGGGGACGACGAGTACACTCCCTTTGGCCAGCGCTACGGGTATCCCAACGGCTATTGGTGCGACATGTTCGTCTCCTGGTGCGCCGACGAGGCCGGAGTCTCCAAGGAGGCCTTCCCCCGGTCCGTCAACTGCGCCCGGCAGACCCGGGCCTTCACCGCCCTGGGGCGCTACCAGAACAGCGCGGCCCGGGGCGGCTCCTACGCCCCCCTCCAGGGGGACCTGGTGTCCTTCCAGGACTTGAAGTCCGGCAGGATCCACCACGTGGGCCTAGTGCTCTACACGGAGGGGGGCTGGCTCTTCACCGTGGAGGGCAACGCCCTGACCTCCCGGCTGGACTACCCCCCGGCCCAGGTCTCCGAGGCCCGGGTCCCCGAGATCGAGCCCAACGACTATGTCACCGTCAACCGCTATCCCCTGGAGGACGCCCGGCTCCACGGCTACGCCGTCCCCGCCTACGCCAGCCGGGAGCCCCTGGCCCTGGAGGGCTTCGTGGACCTGGGGCGCTATGAAAACGCCCGGGAGGAGATCGAGACCGTGGCCGCCGCCAGGCTGATTCCCCCCACCAGCAGCCACACCTTCTTCCCCAGGGCGGGCATGGCCCGGGGGGCCTTCCTGGAGTCCGCCCTGAGCCTCTGCGGCCTCTCCGGCTGGGCGGACGGCACCCCCGTCTATTCAGACGTGCCCCCAGGGAGCCCCTACTATGGCGCCGTGATGGCCGCCCGGTCCGCCGGGCTCCTGCCGGAGACCGGGGAGAACGTCTTCCATCCGGAGCTCTGGATCTCCGGGGAGGACGCCCAGACGATCCTCTCCGGCGTGCTGGCCCGGCTGGGGCTGGAGAACCGGAGCTTTACCTTTACCCCCGGGGACCTGGCGCAGATTCTCACCCCCTACACCACCCGGGGGGACCTGGCCCGGGCCCTGTACGCCGTCTGCGCGGACATCCCCCTGGAGACCGAGGTCTTCACCGGCTTCCTGTCCCTCTGGGGCAAGGCCCTGGACTGGCCCGCCCGGACGGCGGACGGGGTTTGCTACGTGCCCGTGCAGTCCCTGCTGTCCTGCTTCCCGGAGCTGACGGCCCCGGAGGACGCCTCCCTGCCGGACACCATCGAGTACCCCGGCGGCAGCCAGGGCTACCGGCGGTCCCTGACCCTCTCGGCGGAGGGCCGGGCCCTGCGGACCAGGGGGTTCCTTTGGAATAACACGCTGTATGTGCCCCTGGAGGACGCCGCCCGGTTCCTCTCCGCCGAGCTGACGGCGGAGCCCGGGGAGGCGGGGTGAGAGGAGGAACCTATGAGGCGCATAATGTTCGCGTCAAAGGGATGGAAAACGCTGCAAGAGGATTACATTTCGGAGGATTCGCACGGGATGCATCTCGAAAAGCTGCATCTCTACTTGCAGAGGGACATCTCCGGTTACAGCTATGAGGAGATGACGATCCACTATGGGTTCCTCAGCCATTCCGCCCTGCAAACCGCCGTCGCCGCCTATATGCAGACGGGAACCGTCGAACACGCGGAGCACTATTTTTACTTGGCCGCCAGGGCAAAAGCCGCCGGTGACGCCCTTTGGGCGGCCAATCCCCATCCTCAAAAGCGCCCCCAGCAGGGGCTGGAGATTCCCCTGGACTGCGTCATGGCCGCCGTGCTCAGCGGATGCGTCCCCGCCGCGCTGGGCATGTTGGAGAAAATCCGCCTGACCTTTGAGATGGAACCGCCCGGCAAGCACCGGGGCAATTCCAGGCAGGACGAGACCCGGAAGGGGCGGATTCTCCTGGAAACCAATTTTTATGAAAGCCTCCTGAATGCCGACGATGAACGGGCCGGCCGGCTGCTGCCGGATTTGGAGGCGCTCTCCTGTGACACCCTGGCCTTGCAGGTCATGCGCGCCTTTCTGGAACAGGATCAGGAGCGGTTTTTAGATGCGCTGATACAGCACATGAAGGAATTCCGGAAGACGCCCTACCCCGAGGAGCTGAACTATTTCGTACTCATCATGGAGGCCCTGTATCAAAGGCGAAGCCCCCTGGACCCTCTCGATCTCGCGGACGCCCCGGCCTCCCTGGTGAAGCTGCCGGAATGCGATCCGGCGCTGGCGGAGGAGCGCCTGGGCGTGCGGTTTCCCTCCTTTGACGTGGAGGCGCTGCTGGAGAAAATCGACAAGAAGAAAATCGGCCCCATGTTCAAGAAATATGGGGAGTGACGGCCCGGCACGGACAGCCCTCTGCGCTCCTCCAGCGGTCCATTCCATCCAGGTCACCTCACGGCAATTATACCCGATATTTCGGGCATATTCAAGAGAAAAGGGACAAAATATAATAGAAACCGCAAGGAGGTGCTTCTTGTGATTTCTTACCGTCCCCTATGGGAGACCATGCGCCGGAGAAACGTCACCACCTACACGCTGATTAAAGACCACCATTTCAGCAAGGGGACCCTGGATTCCTTGAAGCACGGCCGGAACATCTCCACCGCGACCCTGGACGACATTTGCAGAATCCTGAACTGCCGGGTGGAGGACGTGCTGGCCTACGTTCCCGAGGGGGAGGAGGAAGGCGTTTCCCCGCCCTGAAAATTTTTTGTTGCCATTTGGGCAAGAATATAGTAAAATAACAAAAGCAGTCCTCCGCAGGCAGCTGCGGAGCCGGTCTCGCGCAATGAAGCTCTGCGAACCATGTCAGGCGGGGAACCGAGCAGCATTAAGCGGAATGTTTCATGTGCCGTGAGGCAACCGGCTCCGTGGCTGCGCGCGGAGGGCGCTTTTTCAGTTAGGAGTGAGGAGTTAGGAGTTGGTGGTTGCCCGACCCTTGACTTCTGTTTTTCAAGTTCCCAACTCCTAACTCGATTGAAGGGAACGGGCCCCGGCTCCGGCTTTCGTTTCCTTAACTCCTAACTCCTCACTCCTAACTCCTAACTCGATTGAAGGGAACGGGCCCCGGCTCCGGCTTTCGTTTCCTTAA
>CAMXNV010000151.1 GCA_947245315.1 uncultured Oscillibacter sp.
AGGATGTCAAATTCCTGGGCGGGGCGACGGTCTTCTGGGAGTAGGATCAAGCCGAAAGGGATCATTTTACTGGAAAGGAAGCGTAAATATGCAGAACAATCAGGAAATCACCATCAATGGCGAGGTGTACGTACCTAAGGCGAGCTTAGCCGCCCCGACCCTGAACGGAATGGAATACTGCATGGTCCGCACCTACAGCGCCGGGGTGTTCGCCGGATATGTCGAGCGCCGGCACGGGAAGGAGATCGTGCTTCGCCAGGCCCGGAGGATTTGGAAGTGGGCCGGGGAGGCAAGCCTCTCCCAACTGGCCACTGATGGGACAAACGATCCCGACGGCTGCAAATTCCCGGTTGCAGTAGATCGGGTTATTCTGACTGAGGTGATTGAGATCATTCCGATGACGGGAAAAGCCAAAAAGAGCATTGATGAGGTGCCCGTATGGACGGATTAAGAGTTGGCATCGGCGACGGCTTCGGCGACGGCTCCGGCTCCGGCGTCGGCTTAGGCTTAGGCTCCGGCGCTGCCTCTGGCTTCGGCTCCGGCTTCGGCTCCGGCGACGGAACTGGCGAGGATTAATGAAATTAAAAGAACCCCGGGGGCGTAGCAGCGCCTCCGGGGCGGGACCTGACACACACATAAGGCCCTTCCCCTACAGAATACCACGGGGCGGGGCGGATTGCAAGGAGGATTTTTCATGAAAACCATACGGGTACGTTTGACCTTTACCGAGCCCCTTCTGGGGACAAGCCCCGCCAACAAGGATATCTACCGGGATTTCGTCGCCGCCAAGGCCCGGATGCCGCCCTGGCGGAGGAGGCGTCATGAACGAGCAAGAGAAAGCGCGGCTTCGCAAAGAAGGCTGTGTTCACTGCCTGGCGCCGCTGAGGCGGCTTTTTGAGGAAGCGCTTCAGGAGGCGGATTTTGCAATGGCAGAAATTTGGTATCACAACTATTGCGGCGCGGCAAAAATGCTGGTGCGGCTCGAACTGATCTCCAGGGAGAAGCAGCGTACCATCCGGGAAAATCTTCTGTGCCGCCTCCTGAACGCCAAGTATCCGGAGGCCTCGCCGAAGACGGGGACGGAGAAGAGCGAACTTCCTTACATTTTCCCTAAATTTCAAAATCCGGCGCACGGGCCTGTGCAACTGCTTGCCCAAGGGACCCATGTTTAAACACCAACGAAAGGGGCTGCTTTGATGAACCAGTCAAACCTCCGGGGCGGTCAGTTCGCCCTCATCCCCGTTTCCGTACTCCATGACCAGCGCCTGCCGCCGGACGCCCGGCTGCTGTACGGCATGATCCTTAGCTGTTCCAGCCAGGAAGGGCGCAGCGGCGTCACCAACGCGGAGCTGGCCGAGCTCATGGGCTGGGGACGGCACAAGACCCGCCGCATGCTGAAAGAGCTGGCGCATACAGCCCACATCCGCATGGAGTGGGCGGAGGGCGGAAGCGTCCGAACCATCTGGACCGGCTGGGAATACCCCGGCCACGAGTGCGGGAGGTGAGAGGATGGAGGAACAAAAAAGCTACTGGGGCGTGATCCCCGGCGAGGTGTTCCACGATCAGGAGCTCACCGCGGCGGCCAAGCTGCTGTATCTGGTGCTGTCCACCATGGCCCACCGGAACGGCTACTGCTGGCCCTCCAACGAGGCGCTGGCGGCGGAGATGAACCTGTCCAGGCGGCGGGTCCAGGAACTGATTTCCAAGCTCCAGAAGCGGGGCTATATCCGGGTGTCCTTCCGGCGGGCCGGAGGGGACCGCAAGGCGGAGCGGCGCTATATCTACTGCGGCCTGTTCGTGGGCAAGGAACCCCCGCCCCCCTCCGGCGAGGACGACGCTCCGGAGGAAGCGCCCAGCGCTGGGGAACTGCCGGAGGACCCTGCGGAGCCTCGCGCCACCGCATGCGGAATCTCGCATGTACCCCACGCGGAATCCCGCGCCCCCTCCTGCGAAATCCCGCAGGACCCCCATGCGAAATCTCGCGGTTCTTTAATAGGTAGAAAAGATAAACCTGAAAATATACCCCCTATAGTCCCCCAGGGGACGTGGGAGCTCTTTGAGCGCTTTTGGAACGCCTACCCCAAGAAGAAGGGCAAGGACGCCGCCCGGCGGGCCTGGAAGAAACTGGCCCCGGATATGGACCTCTGCCGGGTCATGTCGGAGGCCCTGGCCCGTCAGAAGCGCTCCGGCGATTGGCAGCGGGAGGGCGGGCAGTTCATCCCCTACCCCGCTACCTGGCTCAACGGGCGGCGCTGGGAGGACGAACCGGACCCGAACCCCTCTGAGCCCGAAGGGAGGAAGTTTGGATGGCAGTGAGCGCCTTTGACCCCCACGCCTCCCTGGAGGCCGAGAACGCCGTGCTGGGGTCCCTGCTCATCGACGGGGACATCGTGCGGGAGGTGCTGGCGGAGGTCCGGGAGGAGGATTTTCTCTCTCCCATGAACCGGGAGATTTTCCAGGCTGCCCGGGCCCTCTTCCGGGCCGGGAAGCCCGTGGACCCCGTCACCATCCGGGACCGCCTGGGCCCCGACGCCACGGACTACCTGGTGCAGCTCATGGAGGTCACCCCCACCTCCGCCAACTGGCGGGAGTACGCCGCCATTCTGCGGGAGAAGGCCACCCTCTCCCGGGCCGCCAGGCTGGGACAGGCCCTTATGGCCGCCGGGGATTTGGAGTCCTGCCGGAAGGCGGCGGCCCAGCTGGGGCAGCTCCTCTCCGGCGGGCGGCGGCTGGACAGCTGGACCATGCCCCAGCTGCTGGACAGCTTTTTCAAGAGCCAGGACCCCGAGGCCCCGCCGCCGGAATACATGTCCTTTGGCCTGGCGGCCCTGGATGAGGGGAGTTACATAGAGCCCGGGGACGTGGTGATCCTGGGGGGCTACCCCAGCGACGGGAAGACGGCCCTGGCCCTCCAGATGGCCTGGCACATGGCCAGGAAGTACCGGGTGGGCTTCTTCTCCCTGGAGACGGGGCGGAAGAAGCTTCGGGACCGGGTGATGGCCCACGTGGCCCAGCTGGACCTGGGGCGGATCAAGCGCCGGGAGCTGGGGGAGGAGGCCTGGGAGGACCTGGCCCGGCGCCAGGCGGAGCTGGCCGGGCGGGACCTGACGCTGATCGAGGCGGCGGGCATGGGGGCGGCGGATATCGAGAGCGCCAGCCGGGCCTACGGCTTTCAGGTGATTTTCATCGACTACGTGCAGCTGGTGCGCCCCGAGGGCAGCGGCACCCGGGCGGAGCTGATGGCGGGGGTCTCCCGGGCATTGCACACCTTCGCCCAGCGGACGGGGACCTTGGTGGTGGAGCTGGCCCAGCTTAGCCGTCCGGACAAGAAGACGGACAAGCAGGGGAAGGAAATCGTCAGGGACCCGAATATGCACGATCTCAAGGAGTCCAGCCAGTTTGAGCAGGACGCGGACATGATCCTGATGCTGTTCCGTCCCAGGCCCGGAGAGACGGGGCCCGGCGATGTGGAGCTGAAGGAGGAGTGCCACCGCTACCTGAAGACCGCCAAGAACAAGGAAGGCCGGTGGGGCACCTGGACGCTGTACTTCGACGGGGAACGGCAGACCTTTGCCGTTATGGCCGGGGACGACGGGGGCAGGGTGCTTCGGGGGCTCCAGGCCGCCGGGCGGAAGGCCAGGGCCCGGGCCCGGGCGAACCGGCCGGTGGTGAAGCTGCCGGACCGGGAGGATGGGGCGTGTTTTAAGTGCTGACGCTGACGTTTCAGGTTTGCGGACGGGGATATACGTCCCAGGACATTCGGGAGATCAAGGAGGCCCTGGCGGAGCTGCTGGAGCGGTGGGGCGATGTGCGCGTGACCTCTATACGGGAGGACGCCCCGGAGCAGATGCGGATCGGCGGGGCTTGAGAGGGGAGAAATAAATGCCGCTTTTGAACTACACCACCAAGGTGGACGTCTACACCACCCTGGGCGCGATTCAGGGCCAGCTTGTGCGGCCCGGCGCCCGGAAGATTATGCAGGAGTATGACAGCGCCGGGCGGATCACGGCCCTGGCCTTTCAGGTGGACACGCCTATGGGCACCCGGGGAATTCGCCTCCCGGCCAACGTGGAGGCCGTCCACGCCGTGCTGACCCGGCAAAAGGTGAAGTGCGACCGGGCCCAGGCGGAGCGGGTGGCCTGGCGGATTGTCAAGGATTGGGTGGAGGCCCAAATGGCGATTCTGGAAAGCGAGATGGTGCAGATGGATGAAATCTTTTTGCCCTATATGATCGACGGCAAGGGGCAGACGCTGTTCCAGGCCTACCGGAACAATCAGCTTTTGCTTTCGGGGGAGGCTGCACCATGACCGCCGTTCTGAAATACCCGGGGTCCAAGTGGTCCCTGGCGGACTGGATCATCTCCCGGTTTCCGGAGCATCACAGCTATTTGGAACCTTTCTTCGGAAGCGGCGCCGTGCTGTTCAACAAGCCACGCTCCCACATTGAGACCGTCAACGATCTGGACGGGGAGGTTGTGAACTTCTTCCAGTGGGTTCAACGGGACCCGGAGCGGCTGGCCGAGGCAGTTTGCTGGATCCCTTACGCGCGGGAGGCCTATGACCGGGCCTGTGCGGGCAGAGAAACGGAGACGGATTCTTTTCGGCGGGCGGTGAATTTCTACATCTGTCAGATGATGGGCCACGGCTTTCGCCCAGCCGGCGGGATCGTGGGCTGGAAGAACGACGTCCAGGGCCGGGGAGCCGCCTACGCCGCTTCCTCCTGGTGCGAGGGCCCCGAGACCGTCCTGAGGGCGGCGGAGCGCCTCCGGGGCGTCCAGATTGAGCACCGCCCGGCCCTGGAGGTCATCCGGCGGTTCAACTACCCCAACGTGCTGA
>CAMXNV010000152.1 GCA_947245315.1 uncultured Oscillibacter sp.
TACGGCGTCCCCGCCGGGGGCACCATGGCCCACGCCTGGGTCCAGATGTTCGACAGCCAGTATGAGGCCTTCGAGACCTACTGCAAGCTCTACCCCCACAACGCCACCCTGCTGGTGGACACCTACAACACCCTGAAATCCGGCGTGCCCGACGCCATCCGGGCCTTTGACGCCGTGCTCAAGCCCCTGGGCATCAAGCAGTGCGGCATCCGCCTGGACTCCGGGGACATCGCCTATCTCACCCGGAAGGCCCGGAAGATGCTGGACGACGCGGGCTGGACGGAGTGCCGGATTTCCGCCTCCAACTCCCTGGACGAGTATATCATCCGGGACCTGCTGATCCAGGGGGCCCAGATCGACCTGTTCGGCGTGGGCGAGCGGATGATTACCGCCAGCAGCCAGCCCGTCTTCGGCGGGGTGTACAAGCTGGTGGCCCTGGAGGACGGGGCCGGGACCGTGGTCCCCAAGATCAAGGTCAGCGAAAATGTGGATAAAATCACGAACCCCCACTATAAAAAGGTCTACCGGATCTTCGACAAGGCCTCCGGAAAGGCCGAGGCGGACTATATCACCGTCTGGGACGAGCAGGTGGAGGGCCTGGAGCGCCTGGAGCTCTTCGATCCCAAGGCCACCTGGAAACGGAAGACCTATACAAACTTCACCATCCGCCCCCTCCAGCAGCCCATTTTCCTGGGCGGCAAGCTGGTCTACCAGCGCCCCGGCCTCCGGGAGATTCAGGCCTACTGCAAGGAGCAGGTGGACTCCCTGTGGGACGAGGTGAAGCGCTTTGAGAATCCCCATACCTATTACGTGGACCTGAGCCAGCGGCTGTGGGACATCAAGCAGGCGCTCCTCCGGGAAGCGAATGATTAATCAAAAATTAAGCCTCCGTATGACACGCCCGTCATACGGAGGCTTTGTTATGTACACGCATAGATGGCAAGGGAAGCCGCCCGCGTTTCCGCGCCCTCAGTGAATCACGTAGCGCCGCAGGAACTCCGCCGGGCTCAAAATCTCCGGCCTCTCTATCGGGAGCGCTTGCAGCTCCGGGTCGTCCGTGACGAAGACGTCCACACCCTCCCGCAGGGCCGCCTCCAGGGCGGCGGAGCCCGCGCCCTCCAAGGCCCCCGGGGGCTCCGGCCTCGGGAGCAGCTCAAAACTCATATCGGACAGCATCCGCTCAATGACCCCCGTCTTGGAGGGGAAGCTCCGCCGGACGGCGGCGGAGAGCTCCTCCTCAGCCTGGACGGGGAGAACCAGATGGTGCTCCTCAAAAATGTAGCGCATCATTCCGTCCGCCTGTTCGCTGGGGAAAAGCAACACGGAGAGGAGGACGGTGGTGTCCAATAGGATCCGCATCTCAAGCCTCCAGCTTCTCCCGGCGCAGCTCCGCTACCAGGTTCAGCACGTCGCCCTCGTCCTTCAGACCCAGGCGGTCCGCCTCCCCCGCGAAAGCGGCCTGTGCCGCCCGCAGCGCCTCCATGGAGGAATTTCGCAGGATCACCCGCCCCTGATCCTCTATCAGCAGGATTTTATCGCCTTCCTTGATGCCCAGCTTCTTTCGAATCTCAGCGGGAATGGTGATCTGTCCCTTTGACGTGATCTGTGCGAGTTCCATGCCGCTCCTCCCTTTCCTGGAATCGGTGTTCCTTACCCGAAGTGTATACCAAGAAACCGGAAAAATCAACTATAACCTATTGCGCATTTTCACGAATTTTTAGGGCGAAATTTTCCGCATTTATGGGGTCCCCGGCCGTTCATCCAGAATCTGGGACACAGTTTCCCGAACGGCCCGGTAGAGGTCCGTCCCCTCCCTGCGCCCATAGGCCGACAGTATCCGCCGGTAGGCCGCCGCCTGGGGGTGCGCCGCCCCGCCGGCCAGAATCTCCGAGAGGATGGCCGCCACGCCGCCGCTCCGCTCCCGGGTGAGCCCCAGGGCCGAAAGGCGGTCCAACAGCGGCCCCAGGTCCGGGGACTCCGGCGCTTCTGCCGGGGGCTCGGGTTCTTCCGGAGGCTCGGGCTCTGCCGGGAGCTCGTCCTTCTCCGCAGTCTCCGGCTCTGCCGGGGGCTCAGGTGCTTCCGCAGGTTCCACCTCTTCCGTAGGCTCAGGTTCTGCCGCAGATTCCGGCTCTTCCACAGGCTCAGCCTCTACCGTAGGCTCAGGCTCTTCCGTAGGCTCAGGCTCCTCCTCGGGTTTCAGCTCCACCGCAGGTTCCGCCTCCGCCGCGGGCTCCAGCGCCATCGGGGTCTCCGCCGCCGCGGAGGCAGCCTCCTCCTCCGGCTCCGCAAGAAGGGCCGCCCCGCCCTCCGGCAGGTCCAGGACGAACACCTCCCGGGAGACCGTCTTGATCTGGTCCCGGATTTTCGCCCCCCGGGAGTCGCCGTACTGCTTTCGCAAGGATCGGTCCAGGTAGGTGAACCGGCAGCTGAGCCGCCGGTCGCCGGAATAATTGCTCCCCTGGCCCATGGCCTCCATCATGATGCCCGCCACAAAGGAGATCTCCCCCTTGGGCACCTTGTTGGACAGTTTCCAGCACAGGAAGTCCCGGACGCACTGGGGCTTCGAGAAATCGATGCCCATGGTGTCCTCGTGGCCGCTGGGGCTGTGCTCCGGGAAGGCCCCGCCCTGTCCGGTGATGGGGGGAAAGACCCGCTTGGTGCGGACGCCCCGCTCCCCCCAGTAGTCCACCACCGCGTCAAAGCCGTGGTCATGGGAGACGATGACATACTCGGCCTCCGGGTCCCGGGCGATGCGATAGCCCATCTCGGTCACCAGCTGGAAGTCCAGGCTGTTGGGCCCGCTGTGGCACTTGACGTAATCCATCCGGGCCGGGGCCTGGGTGACCTTCTCCATCAGCGCGATGGGAACCTGGCTGATCTGGTCCGTGTAAAAGAGGACAAAGCGGTCCCCCTCCTTGCAGCTTTCCAGCAGCTTCCCCCAGGCGTGGGGAATGTTTTCCATATCCACCAGATAGACCGTCATGGGGCGTTTCCTCCTCTGTCTCTATATTTCCTATCGTTTTTATTCTATACTATACCCAGGGCAAATTGCAACACTTTATGGGGAAAATTTGTGAAATTGAGAAATTTTTCAAGGAAGTTCCATTTTCTGGCCTCCCCGCTCTCCCCCGCTCACGCCTCCAGCAGGGCGCAGAAGCGCTCCAGCAGCACGGCGGTCTGTCCCCGGGCGGCCCGGCCCTGGGGGAGGAGGTCCCCCTCCTTCGTCCCCTGGAGGATTCCCTCGGCCAGGGCCCAGCCCAGGGGCTCCGCGGCGTAGGCGCTCACCTCCCCGGCGTCCCGGTAGTCCTCCAGGGGGGCCCGGAGGCCCCTGTCCGCCCGCTCCAGCTTGGCGTAGCGCCAGAGGATGGCGGCCAGCTGCTGGCGGCTCACCGGCTGGTCGGGGCGGAAGGAGCCGTCGGGGAAGCCCTCCACCACCCCCCGCCGGGCCGCCCAGGCCACGGCCTTGGCGTAGTAGGCCCCGGACCTCACGTCGGAGAAGGAGGAGCCTTGGACTCCGGGAGACCCGGCCAGGCGGTGGAGGATCGCGGCCACCTGTCCCCGGGTCACCGCCTCGCCGGGGGAGAAGTTCCCCCCGCCGGTGCCCTGCATCAGCCCGGCGTCACAGACGGCCTCCACGGCCCCGGCGTACCAGGCCCCGGGGGGCACGTCCAGGAAGCCCCCGCCCCGCCAGGCGGCCCAGGCGCTTTGGATCAGGTCCCCCTCCCGGTCCTGGGACAGCTCCCAGAAGCCGACGCCCCCCAGCCCCCGGCGGCGGGCCAGCTCCGCCTTGGCGGCGATGGAAATCTCGTCGTCGTAGGAGAGGAGGCTGTTTCTGCCGGTGAGGTAGGGGACCTCCGCCTCCCGGTGGCGGAGCTGCCGGTAGGCGGCGCTGGGGAGATAGTCCCGCTTCACCTTGTCCCAGGGCACGGAGACGGCCTTGTCGAAGGCGTCGTAGAGGCCCCCGGCGCCCTGGTAGAGGTAGCCGTACAGGGGCATGCCCAGCACCAGCTTCTCCGCCGGGACCCCTCGCTCCAGCCAGGCAGTGACGCCCCCGTCCACGCTGGCGCGATAGCGGGTGGGCCCGTCGGTGGTGGCATAGAGGGGAGCGTTGAAGTCCGCCCGGGTCTCCCAGGGCCCGTGGAAGTCGTAGGCCATGAGGAACACGTGGTCCACCAGCTCCGCCGCCGCCCGGGGCTCGATGCAGTTGAGGTAGCCGCTGCCCACCGCCCCGGCGATGCTCAGCACATAGCGCCGCCCGTCCTTCCGGCCCTGGCGGTCCAGAGCCTGCCGGAGGGTCCGGAGGAGGAGGGTGAAGTTCTCCCGGTCCCGGGGCCGGTGGATCACCCCGGCGGCCCCGCCGGAGACGGGATACTCCCAATCCAGGTCCACGCCGTCCAGGCCGTACCGGGTTATCAGGCTCAGGCAGCTCTGGGCGAAGGTCTCCCGCCGGGCAGAGGAAGAGGCCACGTCGGAAAAATAGGTGGACTCGTCCCAGCCCCCCACCGAGAGAACGATCCGCAGCTCCGGGTTCCGCTTCCGGAGGGCCGTCAGGGCCTCCAGGGCCTTCCCGTCCCCCTCCGGGTCCCCCAGGACCAGGCGGCCGTCTTCAATTTTGGCAAAGGCGTAGTTGATCTGGGTGAACCGCTCCGCCGGGAGCCGGTCCGGGGTGTAGCCCTGCCGGGCGGCCCAGGAGGCGTAGTAGCCCACTACCTCTCCCCCCTCCCCGGCGGCGGAGGCCCGGCCCGATCTGCCGGTGCTGCGGGCGGCGGCGGCG
>CAMXNV010000153.1 GCA_947245315.1 uncultured Oscillibacter sp.
TAAGGCTCCCTCTCCGAGGGAGCTGTCGCCGCCGGAGGCGGTGACTGAGGGAGTTCCCCGACAAGGGACAGTCCTGGGAAAACTCCCACCGTCACGGCTACGCCGTGCCACCTCCCTCAAAGAGGGAGGCTTTTGTCAGCCCTTGATAGAAGAGGAGCGGAATGTGCCGGGCATTCGCCGCTTCCGGCGGCGGAAGCACGGCTCAGCGGAATTTCTCCCGCCGGATCGCAAAGCTGGCATGCTCCCTGGTATCGGTGGCCTTCAAAAAGGCCAGCAGGCCCCAGGCGGACATCATGGCGGAGCCCCCGTTGGACACAAAGGGGAAGGTCACCCCCGTGAGGGGCAGGATGTCCACAGACCCGAACACATTCAGCGAGGTCTGGAAGACCAGCAGGGACCCGGCGGCACAGGCGGCGATGGTGTAAAAGCTGCTCCGCCCCACCCGGCAGGCCCGGACGGTGAAGAAGGCCAGGGTGATGACGGCCCCAATGGCCAGCAGGGCCACCAGCAGGCCCCACTCCTCGCAGAGCATGCCGAAAACCAGATCCGTGTCCGCCGCCGGGACCCGGTGGAGCCAGCCCCGGCCCCCTCCCACGCCCAGCAGGCCCCCGGAGGCCGCCGCGGACATGGTGCGGGTCTGCTGGTAGCCCCCGGTGGAGGCGTTCTCCCAGGCGTGGCCCCAGGAGGCGAAACGGCTGAGAATGTAGGGCTTGAACTTCAGGATGATCCCCGCGCCGAACACCGCCCCGCCGCAGATCAGGGAGAGGGTGGCGAAGTCCCCGGAGCGGAGGTAGGCGATGACCAGGAAGGTGACGAAGAAAATCGCCGCCGTGCCGAAGTCGCTCATCAGGCCCAGGAGGCCGATGCACACCCCGGTGAGGACGATGAACAGCGTCAGGTTCCGCCGGTGAAAGAGGCGCTCCAGGGTGGCGGACCCGGCGAAGATATAGCAGATCTTCGCCAGCTCCGAGGGTTGGAGGGACAGGGGCCCGATGGAAATCCAGTTCACCGCGCCGTACTTCCGGTTCCCCAGCACCAAGGTGGCCGCCAGCAGGGCGATGGCCAGGGCGGCCATGGTCCAGCGGTTCCGCTGCACCCGGCCCAGGTCCCGGAGGAAAATCCCCAGGGTCAGGAAGAGGCCCAGCCCCAGGATCACGGCCAGGAGCTGCTTAAAGAGGCTCCCCGGGGCGCTGGAGGCGGTGACGCACAGGGAGAGGGTGGAGAGGAAAAAGGCCAGGGTCTCCATCTCGAAGCCCACGCAGCGGCTGAGCCGCAGGGCCACGGCGTAGAGCCACATGACGGCCGTCAGCCCCAGGAAGGCCAGGGGCACGGCGGGGGAGCCCTCCGCCCCGGCGGCGATCATGAGCTGGGTGCAGGCCAGGAGCTGGAACACCGTCAGCCAGAGGAAGGAGGGCCACATGGAGGCCGGGCGCTCCGCCCGGCGCTGCTGGTCCTGCTCCTCCCGCTCGGCCACGGTCTGGGGCAGGAAGATCAGGGGCACGCCCCCCAGCTCGATGGCGTCCCCCAGCTTCACCGGGGCGGAGCCCTCCACCCGTTCGCCGTTGAGGAGGACGCCCCCCTTGGAGTTCAGGTCGTAGAGGGTCCACTGCCCGTCCTCCCCCCGGCAGAGGGCGGCGTGCTGGCGGGAGACGCTGGGGTAGCCCAGGCGCACGTCGGCGCTCCGTCCCCGGCCCAGGATGTTCTCCCAGTGGGTCAGGGGCGCCGAGGCGCCGTTGGGCAGGCTGAGCTGGCCCCAGGTCTCCGGCGAGTGGGGCGCCCGGAGGAGGGAGCAGACCGCCCGCCAGAGCACGGCCCCCGCCAGAAGGGGGAAGAGAAAGCGCACAAAGGCGGTGTACCAGGTCCCCAGGCTGGGACAGGCCGCCAAAAGCTCAGAGAGGTTCATACAGCCTCCTTTCGTCCCCGGGGGGACAGGGTGCTCCGCCCCGGGGGCGGAAAGGAATATCCTATAGCATACCATGGTTTTATGAAAAAATCTACCAGAAATCGGGGATGCTGACAGTATCCACCCTCGTTTTTCTCTTGCCATTTATTTTTTTCTTGTTATTTATTAGTGAGTGTGGTACAATCAGCTTGCGACACATCTGAATACTTTCGCCATAGTAGGTGCATTTTACTTCGGTAAAAATGCATCCTCTGTTTTCGCACCTATGTGGCGGTGAAAAGATGTGTCGCAGCATTCGAGGCTATGCATTTTTCGGTGCGCGGCTTCGGCTGCGCACTTTTTTCATGTATTTATTTCGGGAGCCGGTTGAACCAATGTCATTAAGTTAAACCCAACGGAGGGCCCTCTCCGTCACGGCTACGCCGTGCCACCTCTCCCAAAGGGAGAGGCAAGTAGGTCTGCCGGGCGAACGGACTGCCCTCTTTAGAAGCGGTGAGGGTAAACCGCCGCCCCCACTTGGCTCCCCCTTTGGGGGAGCTGGCTGGCCGAAGGCCAGACTGAGAGGGTTCTATATCTTTAACTTAGTGACATTGGTTAGCTGGACAGCCAAACGATCCCGTTATAAAAATAAAAACGAAGGATGTATGATTATGTAAAAACGATTCGCATTGCTTTTGGCCGTCATGCTGCTGACGCTCTCTGCTTGCACCGGCACAAAAAGCGCAACACAGACCGAAGCCCCCAATACAGATACTCCAGCCCAGACGGATGCCCCCGGCGCCGAGGTTCAATATGACTATCAGCTGAAAGCGGGCGAAATGACAGAGGTCTACGATGTTACTTTTGAAAAAATGGTCACCGTCACAGTTGACCCGGCCAGCACGCGGGATGCCGCTATTGAGTCGCGGAGCATCATCGCATTCGATAACTGCGTCTTCAACGGCGGCCTGACGGTGGTGGGAGATTTCCATGCCATGGTCAACTTGGGCGGCGGCTGCTCCTTCGGTGAGGGCTCCGTGGTCACCTGCAAGGAAGCAACCCCCGGCGTTGCTAAAGAAGCTACGATGGACGATAACTATGTCAAAGTTTTTGTCGGCTGTGAGGGCGTTACCGTAGAGACTGAATCCGCCATCGGTGTAGTAACCGGCCAGCCCGACTTTGTGCTCAACGGCACTACTTACAGTAAGGCGGAGATTGCCCCGGATGCGGATTACTTGGGGATATTTAGCCTGTATGAGAACGATTCCATGACATATATCAAACTTGCACTTGGAGAAGACGATAGCGTGGAATTTTTAGATTAAGCAGATAACAGCAGACAGTCCCCTGCCTTTTATGGTAGGGGACTGTTTGCTTTGCTACATAGAAAACCCATCCCTCCAAAAAAATGTTCCAAACCCCCTTGACAACTTTCCTTGTCAGTGCTATCCTATGAATTGACAAGAATCCTTGTCAATCTGACAATCTCCTTTGTCAACAGAGAGGAGCCCGCCTATGCCTTTGTACAACCGGCTGAAAGAACACCGGGCCCGCCTGGGGGTGAACCAGCAGGAGCTGGGCCGCCTGGCCAGGGTCTCCCGGCAGACCATCAGCCAGATTGAGCGGGGGGACTATTCCCCGTCAGTGACCCTGGCCCTCAAGCTGGCGAAGATCTGCGGCGTGCAGGTCGAGGACATTTTTACGTATCAGGAGGAGGAACCCCATGAGTAAGAACGAGAAAAGCGAAAACCGGAGGGCCCTGCCCAAATTTGCCCTGACCATGGCCGGGTCCCTGGTCCTCGGAGGGCTTCTGGGCTTTGTCATCGGCCTCAGCCACGCCTTCGGCCTGGAGGCCGCCGCCTTGACCGAGGGGCTCAACCGCGCCCTGGAGGCCGCCACCCCCTGGGGCATCCCCGTCACGTCGGTGATAACCCTGGGGGCCTGTTTCCTCCTCTGCCGTTCCGCCGGGAAGAAGTTCGCCGCCTGGGACGGCGGGGACGAGGACGAGACCTCGGCGGCCATCGAGCTGGCCATGAGCTGGGTACTGCTCCTCAGCTCGGTGCAGCTGCTCATCAACCTGTTTTTCCTGGCCGCCTTCTGCGTCTACTGCATGGACAAGGAGATCAGCGCCCTGGCCCTGGTGGGCGTGTTTTTGGTCTCCTGCGGCTTTGTGATCTTCGCCCAGCAGAAGGCCGTGGACCTGGAGCGGAAAATGAATCCGGAGAAGCACGGCAGCGTCTACGACGCCAAGTTTCAGAAGAAGTGGCTGGAAAGCTGCGACGAGTCGGAGCGCCGCCAGATCGGCCAGGCGTGCTATAGGGCCTATATGGTGGGCACCAGGTTCTGCCTGGGGCTGTGGCTGGTGCTGGTGGTGCTGAGTTTGGTCTTTGAGATGAGCATACTCCCGGTGTCCGTCCTGCTGCTGGTCTGGGGGGTCATGCAGGTGGCGTATACCCTGGAGTGCATCCGCCTCGGCAAGGGCGGGGGAACGCTTTTTTGAATTTTTAGATTAGGAGGAACGCAGTATGTATGAGTATAAGGTTTTGACCGTGGGCATCCGGGAGGCGGAGAAGGTCTTGAACCAGTGCGCCCAAGAGGGCTGGCGCCTGGCGGTCCAGACCCCGAACCTGGCCATGGGAGCGGGGCTGATTGTCACCCTGGAGCGCAAGCGGGAGGCGTGAGGAGAGTAGGGGCGGACCTATGTGTCCGCCCTTCTACAGGGAGCTCCGGGGTTTCGGAAAATGGCCTGACCTAGGGGTCAGGCCCCACAGGGTGGT
>CAMXNV010000154.1 GCA_947245315.1 uncultured Oscillibacter sp.
CCCTCCAGGTGAGCGCTGAGACGGGGGAGGGGATGGACGCCCTCCGCCGCTGCCCCAGGGCCAGCTTCTGCGTGATCGACCAGGACCGGGTGGTGCCCCTGGAGCGGACCACCTACTTCCGCAGCGTCATCGCCTTCGGTGCCCTGCGGGTGCTGGAGGACGAGGCGGAGAAGCGGGCGGCCATCGAGTCCCTGGCCCTGCGCTATTCGGCGGAGGACGCCCCGGAGAACCGGGCCGCTTCCATCGCCCGGTCCTGGAACGTCCTGGCCATGCTGGAGCTGAGCATCGAGCACATGACGGGCAAGGAGGCCATCGAGCTGGCGGCCGGGAGGGAATGAGAAGACGGACGGAACCCCCATTCGGGGGTTCCGTTTTTCTGTCTCCGGAAATTTTTTCAGTTCCCCCCTTGACAAATGGCCCACAAGCGTCTATAGTGTGCTTATCGAACCAGTACACACAATACGGGCAATACAAGGAGGCGATCCTATCGACATTCTCATCAGCAACAGCAGCGGCCTGCCCATCTACGAGCAGATCTGCCGCCAGGTCAAGGCCCAGATCATGGACGGGACCCTCTCCGCTGGGGAGGCCCTGCCCTCCATGCGGGCCCTGGCCAAGGAGCTGCACCTCAGCGTCATCACGGTCCAGCGGGCCTACGAGGACCTGACCCGGGACGGCTTCATCGAGACCGTCTCCGGCAAGGGCAGCTTCGTGGCGGCCCAGAACCGGGAGTTCATCCGGGAGGAGCGGCTCCGGGAGGCGGAGGGCCTGCTGCAAAGGGCCGCGGAGCTGGGCCGGTCCAGCGGCATCCCGCTGGAAAAGCTGACGGGCATCCTGGCCCTATTTTACGAAGAAGGAGACTGACCATGGAACACAGCATTTTCGTCCGGGACCTGACCAAGCGCTTCCCGGGCTTCACCCTGGACCGCGTGTCTTTCCAGGTGCCCAAGGGCCGGATCGTCGGTTTCATCGGCGAGAACGGCGCGGGGAAGAGCACCACCATCCGTCTGATTTTGAATGAGTTGAAGAAGGACGGCGGCACCGTGGAGCTCCTGGGCCGGGACCCGGCGGACCCCGCCGCCCGGACGGACGTGGGCGTGGTCTTCGACGCCTGCAATTTCCCGGAGGTCTTCACCCCCCGGGACGTGGAAAAAGTCCTCTCCGGCGTCTATCCCGCCTGGGACGGGGAGGCTTACCGGGGGTATCTGAAGCGCTTCGATCTGCCGGAGAAAAAGCGGGTCAAGGCCCTCTCCAAGGGCATGAAGATGAAGCTGGCCATCTCCGCCGCCCTGGCCCACAAGCCCAAGCTGCTGATCCTGGACGAGGCCACGGCGGGCCTGGACCCGGTGGTCCGGGACGAGATTCTGGACCTGCTCCTGGACTTCATCCAGGACGAGGAGCATTCCGTCTTCTTCTCCTCCCACATCACCTCGGACATCCAGAAGATCGCCGACTACGTGGTGCTGATTCACCAGGGGAGAATCGTCTTCGAGGAGGAGAAGGACGCGCTCCTGGACAACTACGGCGTCCTCCGCTGCGCCAGGAGCACGGCGGTGGAGCCCGAGGACTACATCGTCCGCCGGGAGACCGGGGTCAGCGCGGAGTACCTGGTCCGGGACCGGGCCGCCGCCGGGCGGAAGTATCCCAAGGCCGTGGCGGACGCCGCGTCCCTGGAGGACATCATGCTGTTTTACATCAAGGGGGAAGCGTCATGAGGGGAATCATTTACAAGGATTTGTGCCTGTTTTTCAAGGGTGTCGACAAAATCGTCCTGCTGGTGCTGGGGGGACTTTTGATCCTGTTCGCGGCCGAAAGCGGCGTTTACGCCGGAATGCTGTTCTCGTTTGCCCTGGATATGATGGTGGGCCTTCTGCACCTCACGGCCCTGGAGAAAGAGGAGAAGACGGCCTGGGGGAAATACCAGCGGACCCTGCCGGTAGGCGCGGGGAAGGTGATGGCGGGGAAGTACGCCGCTTTGCTGCTGACGGTGCCGGTCAGCGCCGCGGGGGCCGTGGTATCGAATCTGGCGGCTTTCGCCGTGTACCGGACCTTTTGGCCGGAGGTGCTGGGACTGTCGGTAGTGGCGGCTATCATAGTTCCCCCGGTCTTCGCGGTGTTCAGCCTGCCCTTTTACTACTGGTTTGGAAGCCAGATTGCCCAGTTTACCAGCCTGCCCCTGGCCTTCCTGATGTTTTACGCCATCAAAAATTTCGAGGACGGCTGGTGGACCGTGACCGACTTGGCGGCCCTGGCAGGGAATCTGAATTCCCTCCTGCTGATCGGCGCGCTGTCCCTGGCGGGCCTGTTCCTGGTCTCCCTGGCCCTCAGCGCCGCCGGGTACTGCCGGAGAAAATAAGATTTTTCCGGGGCGGAGGCTGAATGCCTCCGCCTTTTCCCATTCCCGGAAAGATTTTCCTTGCGCCTTTGGCCCATCCCGGTTATAATGAAACTGGGTTTATATGTTTCAAAAAAACAAGGCGGCGCGCGCCGCCGGGAGGGAGCCCCTTTATGCCAAAGCCTATCATCGCCATCGTGGGCCGCCCTAACGTGGGCAAGTCCATGCTGTTCAATAAGATCATCGGAAAACGCCTCTCCATCGTGGAGGACACCCCCGGCGTCACCCGGGACCGCATCTACGGGGAGTCCGACTGGTGCGGCCGGGCCTTCACCCTGGTGGACACCGGCGGCATCGAGCCCCGGACGGACAGCCAGATTCTGGAGTTCATGCGGGACCAGGCCCGGACCGCCATCGAGACCGCCACGGTGATCGTTTTCCTGACGGACATCCGCACGGGCCTCACCGCCTCGGACCAGGAGGTGGCCGCCATGCTGCTGCGGAGCGGCAAGCCCATCGTCCTGGCGGTGAACAAGATGGACTCCACCGGGGCCCCGGACCCGGATTTTTATGAGTTCTACAACCTGGGACTGGGGGACCCCATCGCCGTCTCCGCCGTCCACGGCCACGGCACCGGGGACCTGCTGGACGCCTGCCTCCAGTACTTCCCGCCGGAGGACGAGGAGGAGGAAGAGGACGACGCCATCAAGGTGGCGGTCATCGGAAAGCCCAACGCGGGCAAATCCTCCCTGGTGAACCGGATTCTGGGGGAAGAGCGGGTGATCGTCTCCGACGTGGCGGGCACTACCCGGGACGCCATCGACTCCCGCTTTGAAAACGACAAGGGCAAATTCGTCTTCATCGACACGGCGGGCCTCCGCCGGAAGAGCAAGGTGGAGGAGGCCATCGAGAAGTACAGCGTCCTCCGGGCCACCATGGCCATTGAGCGCTCCGACGTGTGCCTCATCTTGATCGACGCCACCGAGGGGGTCACGGAGCAGGACACCAAGGTAGCGGGCCTGGCCCACGAGGCGGGAAAGGCCAGCATCATCGTCGTCAACAAATGGGACCTGGTGGAAAAGGACGGCAAGACCATGGACCACATGCGGGAGGACGTCCGGAAGGGCCTGAGCTTCATGAGCTACGCCCCCGTCCTCTTCATCTCCGCCAAGACCGGCCAGCGGGTGGACCGGCTCTTTGAGCTCATCGACTACGTGAGCAACCAGGCCTCCACCCGGATCACCACCGGCATGCTGAACGACGTGCTGGCGGACGCCCAGACCCGGGTCCAGCCCCCCACGGACAAGGGCCGGAGGCTGAAAATTTACTATATGACCCAGGTGGGGATCAAGCCCCCCCACTACGTCATCTTCTGCAACGACGCCCGGCTCTTCCATTTCTCCTACCAGCGCTATCTGGAGAACTGCATCCGCAATACCTTCGGCCTGGAGGGGACCCCCATCCGCATCTCCATCCGGCAGAAGGGGGACAAGGAGCCGTGAGCCCGGGGGAGCGGCTGTTTCTCCCCATTTACCTGTTCATCATGGCCGTGGGCTGGCTGACCTTTTTCCTGCGGATGCTCCCCGCAATGGCTCTGGCGTTCCTGCTGGGGCGTTATAACGCCCTGGTACTGCTGCCCAAGTGGGTGCTGGAGGGCCGCTTGAGGGGGAGGCCCAGCTATCCGCGCTTCTTCCGTTTCTACGGCTGGCGCTGGACCCTGGCCGCCCTGGCCTGGGACGCGGCGGCGCTGACGGTCAGCGTGTTTCTGGGCCGCTTCAGCGGCTGGTGGATTTTTTACATTCCAAAACTGGGCGGCCTTTTGGCGGCGGGATGCTTCCTGCTGGGGCACTGCTTCCCGGCGGGGTTTCATAAGAACGAGGAGGTTTAAGTGATGGATAATTTTGCGCTGTTCTATCTCCTGACCTGCGGCGGGACGGCCCTGGGTTCCTATTTCCTGGGCTGCTTCAACGGCGCGGTGATCGTGTCCAAGTATATCCTCCGGGACGACATCCGGAACCACGGCAGCGGCAACGCCGGATTGACGAATTTCCACCGGACCTTCGGCGGGGGGCTGACCCTCGTGGTCATCCTCTGCGACGTGCTGAAGGCGGTGCTGGCCGTCCAGCTGACCAGCATGGTGTTCGGCGGGGCCGTGACGGCCAAGTACTGGGGGGGCCTCTTCTGCCTGCTGGGCCACATGTTACCCTGCATGTGCCACTTCCAGGGGGGCAAGGGCCTCCTCTCCGGCGGCACCGTGGCCCTG
>CAMXNV010000155.1 GCA_947245315.1 uncultured Oscillibacter sp.
CTGAGGGAGTTCCCCCGTAGGGGCCGCCGCCCTCGGCGGCCCGTTCCTCCGAGGCCGAGGGAGTTCCCCGTTTCCCCCGTAAAAGCCAGCCCCATGAAAACTCCCTCCGTCACGGCTTCGCCGTGCCACCTCCCTCAAAGAGGGGGGCTTTTTTGTTTGGGCTGTAGGACCCGCCCCCCTCCCCCAAAAGGAAAACGGGCAGCCCTTTCGGACTGCCCGTTTTCCTGTATGGTATTAGAGAAAGGAGAGGGAAAATGGTGGGGTTTTCAAGCGTTCCCGCTTGATGTGCCTAATGATAACGGCAGCGCCTCCAAAAGTCAACGGCTTTCCTTCAAGCTTCACAATTTGTTTACATCCGACAAAAATCAGTCCCTTATATTTACAAATCGTTCAAAAATTATCCAGATTTCGCCCTTGACAGCGCCGTTAGAGTGTGCTAATATTTAGCACGCTAACATTTAGCGCACTAACTACCTTGTCCCCCCTCGGGGACGGAGGGGAGCTGATTGTGTGAGCCGTGACTTCAGGGGCCTGGGCCCCGCCCTGGGCTGGGCCTCCAAGCTGTCCAAGGCCAATATGGACGCCCGGGTCTCCCAGTACGACGTGACGCCGGTCCAGACCCATGTGCTGCTGTACCTCCAGCAGCACGGCGGCCGGGTCCCTCAGCAGGAGCTGGCGGGCTGCCTCCGGGTGAAGCCCTCCACCGTCAACGGCGTGCTGGACCGGATGGAGGAGAAGGGTCTGGTGCGCCGCTCCGTCAGCGGGCGGGACGCCCGGCGGCGCTTCATCACCCTGACGGAGAAGGGCGAGGAGCAGCACGCCCTCTTCCAGCGCTGTTTCCTGGAGACGGAGGAGGCCATGGTCCGGGGCTTCTCCCAGGAGGAACGGGAGACCCTGTGCGCCCTGCTGGACCGCGTGATTCAAAATCTCAAGGAGGAAGACCAGCCATGATGAAAAAACTCTGGCCCCATGCCCGGCCCTTCGCCCCCTGGATCGTCCTGGGCGTGGCGTGCAGCGCCATGGAGGCCGTCTTCGAGCTGCTGATTCCCCTGGTGATGAGCGACATTGTGGATATCGGCATCGCCAACGGGGACCAGTCCTTCATTCTGCAAAAGGGGGCCCTGATGATCGCCCTGGCCCTGGCCTCCCTGTGCTTCGGCCTGGGGGCGGCGGTGACCTCCTCGGTGGCGGGCATGGGCTTCGGGGCCAACGTCCGCCGGGCGGAGTACGAGCACATCCAGTCCTTCGCCTTCTCCAACATTGAGCGCTTCTCCACCGCCTCCCTGGTAACCCGGCTGACCAACGACGTACACAACCTGCAAATGTCCCTGATGATGAGCATGCGCCTCATGGTCCGGGCCCCCGTGATGCTGGTCTCCGCCCTCATCTTCTCCATCCGGATCAGCTACCGGCTCAGCAACGTCTTCCTGGTGGCCCTGCCCCTGCTGGCGGTGGTGGTGAGTATTTTGCTGGTCACCACGGGGCCCCTCTTCCGCTCCCTCCAGGAGAAGACCGACGCGCTGAACCTGGTGGTCCAGGAGAACCTGGCGGGCATCCGGGTGGTGAAGTCCTTCGTCCGGGGGGACCACGAGCAGGAGAAGTTCCGCCAGCGGAACGAGGACCTGAAAAACACCTCCCTCCGGGCCTTCGGCAAGGTGGTCATCAACATGCCCCTGATGATGCTGATTGTCTACGGGACCATCATCGCCGTCATGTGGTTCGGGGGCCAGATGGTCTATGCGGGAACCCTGGAGGCGGGGAAGCTCATCACCTACTTCACTTATATCACCCAGATCATGATGTCCCTCATGATGGTCTCCATGATCTTCATGATGCTGACCCGCACCGTGGCCTGCGCCAAGCGGGTGACGGAGGTCCTGAGCGAGGTCCCCGCCATCACCGACGACGGCGCCGGGACCGACGGGGAGGGCCGGCCCCTCCGGGTGGCCGGCGGCTCTATTGACTTTGACCACGTGTCCTTCAAGTACAACGCCGGGGCCTCGGAGTGGATTCTCCGGGACGTGAGCCTCCACATTCCCTCCGGCTCCACCGTGGGTATCCTGGGGGGCACCGGCAGCGGCAAGACCTCCCTGGTGTCCCTGATTCCCCGGCTCTACGAGGCGGACCAGGGCACCGTCTCCGTGGGCGGGCGGCCCGTGGCCTCCTACACCATGGAGGAGCTCCGGGAGTCCGTCAGCATGGTGCTACAAAAGAACACCCTCTTTACGGGCACCATCCGGGAGAACCTCCTCTGGGGCAACCCCGAGGCCACGGAGGAGGAGCTCTGGGCCGCCTGCCGGGCCGCCTGTGCCGACGAGTTTCTGGAGCGCATGCCCGACGGCCTGGACACCGACCTGGGCCAGGGGGGCGTCAACGTCTCCGGGGGCCAGAAGCAGCGGCTGTGCATCGCCCGGGCCATTCTGAAACGGCCCAAGGTGCTGATTCTGGACGACTCCACCAGCGCCGTGGACACCGCCACGGACGCGAAAATCCGGGGGGCCTTCGCGCATGAGTTGAAGGACGCCACCAAGCTCATCATCGCCCAGCGGGTGGCCTCCGTCCAGGAGGCGGACCAGATTCTGGTGATGGACGCCGGGCAGATCGTCGCCCAAGGGACCCACGAGGAGCTGCTGCGCACCTGCGACATCTACCGGGAGGTCTATCAATCCCAGCAGGAAGGAGGAACCATCGATGGCTAAACACGGACACGGGCCCGGCCCCGGCCCGGGAGGCCCTCCGGGCGGCTTCCGGAAGCCCCGGGACCTCCGGGGCACCCTGGGAAAGCTCATGGCCTACCTGGGGCGCTACAAGCTCCACCTGGCCCTGGTGGCCCTGCTGCTGGTGGTCAGCTCCGCCTGCACCGTGGGCGGGTCCTACCTGATCCGGCCCCTTATCAACGACTATATCCTCCCCGGGGACTTCCCGGGCCTGGCCCGGATGCTGGGGGTGATGGCCCTGGTCTACGTGGCCGGGGCGGCCTGTTCCTTCGGCTACAGCCGCATCATGGTTCACATCTCCCAGACCACCGTGGCCAAAATCCGGGCGGACCTCTTTGAGAAGATGCAGGCCCTGCCCCTGAAGTTCTTCGACACCCACACCCACGGGGAACTGATGAGCCGCTATACCAACGACATTGAGACGGTCTCCGAGGCCCTGAACAACAGCTTCGGCAGCCTGATCTCCTGCGGGCTGAACTTCACGGGAACCATCGTCATGATGCTGGTCCTCAGCCCAGCGCTGAGCCTCGTCACCTTCGCCACCCTGGCGGTGATGCTGCTGGTCATCAAGACCATCGGCTCCCGGAGCCGCCGCTACTTCGCCCAGCAGCAAAAGGCCCTGGGCGAGGTCAACGGCTATATCGAGGAGATGATCGAGGGCCAAAAGGTCATCAAGGTCTTCAACCACGAGGAGGCGGCCAAGGCGGGCTTCCAGGAGCGGAACCACGCCTACCGTCAGGCGGCCACCCGGGCGCAGATTTTCTCCGGCATGATGATGCCCGCCATGGGGAATCTGAACTATGTCAACTACGCCGTCACCTGCTGCGTGGGGGGCCTCCTGGCCATCCGCAGCGGGGACCTGGGGGGCCTGGCGGCCTTCCTCCAGTACTCCCGGCAGGTGGGCCAGCCCATCACCCAGATTTCCCAGCAGGTGAACACCATCCTCTCCGCCTTCGCCGGCGCGGAGCGCATCTTCGAAGTCATGGAGGCCCAGCCGGAGGTCGACGAGGGCAAGGTCCGCCTGGTCCGGGCCCGGGAGGACGCCTCCGGGAAGGTGACCCGGGTCCACGAGGACACCAACGCCTGGGCCTGGCTCAAGCCCGACGGGTCCCTGACGCCCCTCCGGGGGGACGTGCGCTTTGACCACGTGGTCTTCGGCTACGACGAGGGGCGGACCATCCTCCACGACGTCAGCCTCTTCGCCAAACCCGGGCAGAAGATCGCCTTCGTGGGCTCCACCGGCGCGGGGAAAACCACCATCACCAGCCTCATCAACCGCTTCTACGAAATCCAGGGCGGAACCATCACCTACGACGGCATCGATGTCCGGGACATCGCCAAGGAGTCCCTCCGGCGCTCCCTGGGGGTGGTGCTCCAGGACACCCACCTCTTTACGGGCACCGTGGCGGACAACATCCGCTACGGCCGCCTGGAGGCCACGGACCAGGAGGTGGAGGCCGCGGCCAAGCTGGCGGGGGCCGACGGCTTCATCCGCCACCTGCCCCAGGGCTACCAGACCGTCCTCTCCGGGGACGGGGGCAGCCTCAGCCAGGGGGAGCGGCAGCTTCTGAACATCGCCCGGGCGGCCTGCGCCAACCCGCCGGTGCTTATCCTGGACGAGGCCACCAGCTCCATCGACACCCGGACGGAGAGCCTGATTGAAAAGGGCATGGACCGCCTCATGGCGGGCCGGACGGTCTTCGTCATCGCCCACCGGCTCTCCACCGTCCGCAACGCCCGGGCCATCATGGTCCTGGAGCAGGGGGAGATCATCGAGCGGGGGGACCACGACGATCTC
>CAMXNV010000156.1 GCA_947245315.1 uncultured Oscillibacter sp.
TCCAGACCGAGGTCACCGAGGTGGTCAAGGCCGCCAAGAAGCTGGTGGACCTGATTGGCGCGGACTTCATCGTGTCCGTGGGCCGCGGCATCAGCAAGGATGTCGAGGGCGGCATCAAGCTGGCCGAGGAGCTGGCAGCCGAGCTGGGCGGCGTCGTCGGCGGAAGCCGTGCGACCATCGACAGCGGCTGGCTGTCTGCCGACCACCAGGTTGGCCAGACCGGCAAGACGGTGCACCCGAAGGTGTACGTGGCTCTGGGCATCTCCGGCGCGATCCAGCACAAGGCCGGAATGCAGGACTCCGAGTGCATCATCGCGGTGAACAAAAACGACACGGCCCCGATCTTCGAGATTGCGGACTACGGCATCTGCGGCGACCTGTTCAAGGTGACCCCGCTGCTGACCGAAGCCATCCGCGCCGCCAAAGCCGCGAAGTAACTTTTCTCGAGAGAAAAGTTACCAAAAGAGCTTTAACTCGCTCTGGTAGCATGGTGATGGACCAGGCCGGAGCGACGGCGACGAAGCCTCAGTGAAATGAAAAACCGGAGGGCGTCAGCCCTTCGGTTTTTTCTTCCGTCGACAAGATTTGACAAGAGCCTTGCAATGCTCTATAATAAAACCGCCCAGCCCGAAAGGGCCAGGCGGCAGAAGGACACACTTGCATTATAGGCGGTTGGCCACTCCCTTGTGAAAGGGGGTGAAGCAAATGGGAAAAGGTCGTTTGTACTTTGTACTTCGATTCCTCGTGTGTTTGGCGTTCGCGCTTTACATACTTACCATAAAAGCGTGTTGACCGCTCGGCTGGTCCCCAAGCGGTCAACGTTTCTTTAGCAAACCGTGAGGGCTGACTGCCTTGCAGCATTGCCCTTCTGCCTTTATTATACGGCTTCCCTCCCCCTTTGTCAAGGCGGACGGAATTTTTTTATGTCTGCTTTTCCTCCCCGGCGTCTCCTGTGGGATGGAAATGCCTCCAAACCGCCTCCGCGGCGCTCCGGGGCACCACCGCCGCCAGGGCCTCCACCTCCGCCTCCCGAATGGCCTTGATGGTCCCGAAGCGCTTCCGCAGCTCCTCCCGCCGCTTGGGCCCCACGCCGGGGATGCCGTCCAGGGCGGAGCGCAGGGCGCTCTTCCCGTGGCTCTCATGGTGGTAGGTGATGGCGAATCGGTGGGTCTCCTCCTGAATCTGTCCGATCAGCGAGAAGACCGCCTGGTTCCCCACAATGCCGATCTCCCGGCCATCCGGGGTCACCAGGGCCCGGGTCCTGTGCCGGTCGTCCTTCACCATGCCGAAGATGGGCACGTCCGCCCCGAACTCCCGGGCCACCCCCAGAGCCGTCTGGGCATGGGTGACGCCGCCGTCGATCAAGAACACGTCCGGCAGGGGGAGAAATTTCTCGTCCCCGTCCGCGGCCCGCTGGAGTCTGCGCCGTAAGACCTCCCGCATAGAGGCGTAGTCGTCGGGCCGCCCCGCCAGGTCCTTGATGCGGAAGCGCCGGTAGGCGCTTTTCAGGGGCCGTGCGCCGCTGTAGACCACCATGGAGGCCACGATGTCGCTGCCCCCGGTGTTGGAGATGTCGAAGGACTCCAGCCGCTTGGGCGGGGCCGGGAGGTCCAGCATTTTGGTCAGCAGCTCCAGGGTGTGGGCGGTGCGCTCCTCGGCGGTGGTAGCCCGCTCCGCCTCCTCGGCGGCGTTCCGCTGGGCCATGGCCATAAGGGACGCCTTCTCCCCCCGCTGGGGGACGTGGACCCAGACCTTGTGCCCCGCCCGTTTCGTCAGGACCTCCGAGAGGCTCTCGCAATACCCCTCCGTCTCGAAGGGCAGCAGAATCTCATGGGGCAGGATGGCCCGGGGGAGGTAGTACTGGGCCGTCAGGGCCGACAGCATTTCCTCCCGGCCCTCCTCCATAGGGGCGGCGAAGAGCTCCGTCTCCCGGCCCGCCAGGTTGCCCTCCTCCATGTGGAGCACGGCGTAGCAGCACTTGCCCGCCCCCCGGCAGAGGCCCCAGATGTCCGTGTCGGCGCAGAGCCCGGCGATGACCGTCTGCTTTTTGCTCAGGGCGCTGATGGCGTTGATCCGGTCCCGGAGGGCCGCCGCCTGTTCGAAGCGCAGGGCCTCGGCCTCCGCCTCCATCTCCCCGGTCATCTCCCGGAGGAGCTCCTTGGCCTTGCCCTCCAGCATCTGGCAGGCCTGGCGGATCCGACGGTTGTACTCCTCCGCCGTCATCTCCGGGCGACAGAAGCCGTCGCACCGGCCCATGTGGAAATTCAGGCAGGGGCGCTCCGCCCCGATGTCCCGGGGGAACTTCCGGTTGCACGTGGGCAGCCGCAGGGCGGCGCACACGGCGTCCAGGGCCTGCCGGGTCTCGAAGCGCCCGCCGAAGGGGCCGAAGTATTTCGCCCCGTCGTTGGCCCACTTGTGGACCATGGAGAACCGGGGATAGGTCTCCCGGGAGAGGCGCACGAAGGGATAGCCCTTGTCGTCCTTGAGCAGAATATTGTAGCGGGGCATGTGCCGCTTGATGAGGGAGTTCTCCAGCACCAGGGCCTCGAACTCGCTGGAGACGAAGATGGTGTCGAAGTGGTCCACCTGGGAGACCATCTGCCGGGTCTTGGCCGTGTGAGAGGCGCTGTCCTGAAAATACTGACTGACCCGGTTCTTGAGCTTCTTGGCCTTGCCCACATAGATGACCTTCCCGGACTTGTCCATCATCAGATAGACCCCCGGCAGCAGGGGCAGGTCGTTTGCTTTCTCCTTCAGTTCGTCCTTGGTCATAAAAATACGCCCACCTTCTTCCAGTTAGGAGTTAGGAGTGAGGAGGTAGGAGTTATTTCTTTTCCAAGCGTTCCCCAACTCCTAACTCCTCACTCCTAACTCCTACCTAAAAAAAGACCACCCCGCGCTGACGGGCAGCACGGGGACGGTTTCTCACTCTCCGAAGTTGTCTTTTACCAGGTCCACCAGCGCGGTGACCGCCTCTTTCTCATCGCCGCCGTCCGCGATCAGGGTGATCGGCGTGCCTTTCACGATGCCCAGGGACAGAACGCCCAAGAGGCTCTTGGCATTGACGCGGCGGTCCTCCTTCTCGACCCAGATGCCGCTCTTGAACTCGTTGGCCTTCTGGATGAAGAATGTGGCGGGGCGGGCGTGCAAACCAACTTCATTGTTGACAGTGACTTCCTGCGTATACATGTTGCAGCTCTCCTTTTTGTGTCAGATCAAAATGCGGTGTAATGCCCACGAGTTATCACTTTATCATCATAACCGCTTTTTCTTCTCCAGTCAATGGGGAAATGCACAAACATTTCGAAAAAATTTCCCTAGGAGTAAACTTCTTTTTGTTAGTTTAGACTAGATAACAGGTCTAATATACGTCATTTTGCTGAAAATTTGAGAGAATCGCAAATTTCTTTCTCACACCGGCGGCTCCGCCCCCCTCCGGCCCGGGCCGGACGCCCCGGACTGGGGGCCCCTTCCCTCCTATGCTATGGCGGGGCCGGGCCCTTCATGCTTCCGATTTTCAAAAAAAGGCGGTCCGCCCTGAAAGTTCCAGGGTTGCGCCCCGGGGCGCGGGGCACAATAATGCCTGGGTATCGCAAAGTCACGGAGGGCGCTTCGCTCTCCGCCCACGGTCAAAGACGCGCAGCGCACTGCGCCGCTTTGACGGTGGCGGCCCGTCCCGTCCGCCGGGCGGGGCGGGTCCTTCGATTGAGAAAGGAGGAGGATTCCATGAAAAATACACTGATGTTTTTGCTGGTCTCCCTTCTGCTGTCCTTCAGCCTGACCGCCTGCGGCGGCGACAGCCAGAACGGAACCACGGGCCGGGACGACGGCCTCATGGGTGACGGCCCCGTAACCGGCGGCAGCCCCGACACGGGCTCCACCGGCAGCGCCGGAACCGGGAGCACGAACGGAGGAACCGCCGGGAGCCCCAGCACGGGAGGCGTTCTGGGCGGCGGCCAGGAGGCCGGAACCGGCAGCACGGCGGGAGACGCCCTGGACAACGCCGGGCGGGACATCCGGAACGCCGCCGGTGACGTAGGCACGGCGGTGGACCGCGCCATGGACGGTTTCTAAGAACCCGCGCCGGGTCCGCGGCCCCCTCGGCGGCCCGGCTACATAAAGGGCTTTTGTTTTGGCGGTTCTTCTTATATAATGTCGGCGGCGGGAGGCAAGGCCCTCTTAGTCTGGCCTATGGCTGAGAGCGAGGAAGAGACGCCCTCTCAGTCTGGCCTCCGGCCAGCCAGCTCCCCCAAAGGGGGAGCCAAGTAGGGATCGCAGGTTGCTTTTGCCGCTTCCAAAGAAGGCAGTCCGTTCGTCCGGCAGACCTGCTTGCCTCTCCCTCTGGGAGAGGTGGCACGGCGAAGCCGTGACAGAGAGGGTTTTTCCTGAGGCGCTGCCACTTCGGTAGCCGCAACTCCAAGGCTCCCTCTCTGAGGGAGCTGTCGCCGCCGGAGGCGGTGACTG
>CAMXNV010000157.1 GCA_947245315.1 uncultured Oscillibacter sp.
TAGTCTTCCCGCAGCAGGCCGCACCAGTAGAGGTCCAGCCATCTGCCGCCCTGGACCAGACAGTGCTTCCGGAACAATCCCTCCTGCCGGAGGCCCAGCTTTTTCATGAGACCCAGGGAGCGGACGGCGTCCTCCGTCTCCGCCATGACCTTGTGGACGCCCCGGACCCGGAAGAGGTGTTCCATCAGGGCGGATACCGCCTCATAGGCATACCCCCGCCGCCAGACGTCCCGGCGGAAGATCCAGCCCAGCTCATAGATGCCGGGCTCGTCGATCTGATTGCAGAGAAGATAGCCGATGAGCCGCCCGTCCTCCTTCCGAACGGCGGCACAGGCCCCGGGCGGGTCCCGCTCCACGCAGAAGGTCCGGAGAAACTCCCGGGTCTCCTCCTCCGTATAGGGAGCCACATGCTCCATCACCACCGGGTCCCCGAAGATCTCCCAGAGGGCATCGAAGTCCTCCATGGTAAAGGGCCGGATCGTCAGACGGGGCGTCCCGATATTGATGATTTCCATTCTGTTCTCCTTTCAAGCAAACCGGGAGGCCGCCGTCAGAGGCGGCCTCCCGGCAAAAGCTTATCTGATGTGCGTATCCCACAGCCTGCACGCGTCGGCAATGCCGACGATCTCCTCGTCCGGGCAGTCCGGGGGCAGGGGGATGGAGAGTCCGATCTCCCGCCCGTACCGCCGGATGCGCTCCGGCAGACCCTCCAGGTCCATCCCCGGCCGGTACAGGTCCTCCGTGAAGTCCTCCACCCCGTAGACCTCGAAGGCCCAGGGCAGGCTCCGCCAGTCGAACACCCGCCCCTGGACGCAGCTGAGATGGGTGTCGATGCAGATGCAGTCCAGCTCCAGCACCACGTCGCACCAGTGGCCCACCGTGATGACGGGCACGGGGAACAGCTCCACCCTGTACTCCCCGTCCCGGAGGGACCCGTGCATATTGAACCAGCCCCAGCGGGCGGTGTAGCCGGCGGCGGCCAGCTTCTGCCCGATACTCTGGACCCGCCGGTACAGGGGCTCATAGGTTTCGTTCAGTATCTCCCATACGCCCATATTCCCACACACTCCATTGTTTATGTCTCGTAAAGCGCGGCCTCTGGCGGAACGTTTCCCCCGCCTGCGGCAGGGGGCCTGGCGCTCCTACTGGTCCCTGCCGCAGCACTTCTTGTACTTCTTGCCGCTGCCGCAGGGGCAGGGGTCGTTGCGGCCCACCTTTTGAACCCGGCGGGGCTGCTTCTTCACGGTGCCGTCGCTGCGCCCCTCGGTGATATTGCTGGCCACCCGCTCACGCTTGACCTCCTGGTCGCTCTTGACGTGTACGGAGTATAGCCGCCGGATGGTCTCCTCCTGGATGGCGGACACCATCTCCTCGAACATATGCAGGCTCTCCCGCTTATAGGCGTCCACGGGGTTGGACTGGGCGTAGGCCTGGAGCCGGATGCCCTGGCGCAGGTCCTGCATGGCGTCGATGTGCTCCATCCAGTACTCGTCCACCACCCGCAGCATCACCACCCGCTCCAGCTCCCGCATGTCGGGGAAGCCGGGGTTGGACTCCTTGACGCGGGCGATCTCCGCCTCCTTGGCGGCGTAGGTCTCCATGGCCTTGGCGGTGAAGCGCTCAATGAGCTCCTCGGCGCTGGCCTGGGCCGCCTCCTCCTCCGTCAGCTTCACGGCGTACTTGGGGAAGTAGAAACCCTCCAGGGAGGCCAGCATGGTCCGGTAGGCCTCCTGGTCCAGGCGCTTGTTCTCGCCGAAGGCGGCGTTGACCGTATCGGAGATGACGCTGGAAATAAAGCTGGAAATCTCCTTTTGCAGGTTGGCCCCGTCCAGCACGTTCTTGCGCTGGCCATAGATGATCTCCCGCTGCTTGTTCATCACGTCGTCGTACTCCAGGGTGTTCTTGCGGGCCTGGAAGTTTCTCGACTCCACGCTGGTCTGGGCGTTCTCGATGCCCCTGGTGAGCATCTTGTTCTCAATGGGGATGTCCTCCCCCAGGTCCAGACGCTCCATCAGCCCCGTGATCCGGTCCCCGCCGAACAGGCGCATCAGATCGTCGTCCAGACTCAGGTAGAACCGGGTCTCGCCGGGGTCGCCCTGGCGGCCGGCGCGGCCGCGGAGCTGGTTGTCAATCCTTCGGGAGTCGTGGCGCTCGGTGCCGATGATGAACAGACCCCCGGCCTCACGGACCTTGTCGGCCTCACCGGCGATCTCGGCCTTGTACTTCTTCAGGCTGTCGGCGAACATCTGCCGGGCGTCCAGAATCTCCTGGTTGTCGGTTTCGGCGAAGCCGGTGGCCTCGGCGATGAGTTCGTCGGTGAGCCCCGCCTTTCTCAGGTCGTTTTTCGCCAGAAATTCCGCGTTGCCCCCCAGCATGATGTCGGTGCCGCGGCCGGCCATGTTGGTGGCCACGGTGACGGCCCCCAGTTTGCCGGCCTGGGCCACGATCTCCGCTTCCTTCTCATGGTTCTTGGCGTTGAGGAGGTTGTGCTTGATGCCGGCCTTGGTCAGAAGCTTGGAGAGGGCCTCGTTCTTCTCAATGGACACCGTGCCCACCAGCACCGGCTGGCCTTTGGCATGGCAGGCCTTGATCTGCTCGATGACCGCCCGGTATTTGGCGGACTCGGTCTTGTAGACCACGTCGTGGTCGTCCTGCCGGACCATGGGGCGGTTGGTGGGAATTTCGATGATGTCCAGCTTGTAGATGGCGCCGAACTCCTCCTCCTCGGTCAGGGCCGTACCGGTCATGCCGGAGAGCTTGGTATACAGGCGGAAGTAGTTCTGGAAGGTGATGGTGGCCAGGGTCTTGCTCTCCCGCTCCACCTTCACCCGCTCCTTGGCCTCGATGGCCTGGTGGAGGCCCTCGCTGTACCGGCGGCCAAACATGAGGCGGCCCGTGAACTCATCGACAATGATGATCTGGCCGTCCTTGATGACGTAGTCGATGTCCTTTTTCATCACGCCGTGGGCCTTGATGGCCTGGTTGATGTGGTGGTTGACGGTGGAGTTCTCCGGGTCGGATAGGTTCTCCAGGTGGAAAAACTCCTCCGCCTTGGCGATGCCCCGGGCGGTGAGGGTGGCGGTGCGCCCCTTCTCGTCCACCACATAGTCGGCGTCCAGGTTCACGTCCTCCTCGGCCTTCTCGTCGGTCTCGGCGATGACCAGCTTTTTCAGAGGCCGGACGAACATCTCCGCCATATCGTACAGCTGGGTGGACTTGTCCCCCATGCCGGAGATGATGAGGGGGGTGCGGGCCTCGTCGATGAGGATGGAGTCCACCTCGTCCACGATGGCGAAGTTGTGTCCCCGCTGGACCAGCTCCCCGGCGTACAGGGCCATGTTGTCCCGCAGGTAGTCGAAGCCCAGCTCGTTGTTGGTGCCGTAGGTGATGTCGGCGGCATAGGCCTTCTGCCGCTGGGCCTTGTCCAGACCGTGGACAATCAGGCCCACGTCAAGCCCCAGGAAGCGATGGACCTTCCCCATCCACTCGCTGTCGCGCTTGGCCAGGTAGTCGTTGACGGTAACGATGTGGACGCCCTTTCCCGTCAGGGCGTTGAGATAGGCGGGGAGGGCGGCGGTCAGGGTTTTTCCCTCGCCGGTCTTCATCTCGGCGATCCGCCCCTGGTGGAGCACCACGCCGCCCACCAGCTGCACCCGGAAGGGCCGCTGGCCCAGCACCCGGACGGAGGCCTCCCGCACGGCGGCGAATGCCTCCGGCAGGATGTCGTCCAGGGTCTCGCCCCTGGAGAGGCGGTCCTTGAACTCGGCGGTTTTGGCGGTGAGCTGGGCGTCGGTCATGGCCTGGTACTCCGGCTCCAGCGCTTCGATCTTATCCACGATGGGGTAGATCTGCTTCAGCTCCCGTTCGCTGTAGGTGCCAAAAATTTTTGTGATTAAACCCATTATTCGTTAAGCTCCTCTTTTGTGAGAGTCGTAATGCACACAACAATACAAAATAATAGTATAGCATAATTTCCCCGATTTGCAAGGGGGGATCGCGCTTTTTCCGTGCGGTTTTCCGTGGTGCTTCACCCCTTTTCCGGCCCCGTATGAGGGGGGGAAGCTTCCTGCCCCGCCAGTCCCTTATAGAAATCCAGCGTCCTGAATCCCCTCTCCAGCATGGCGTGGACATAGGCCTCCGCCGCGTCTTCCAGCCGCTTCAAATCCCCCTCCGCCAGGGAGAAGCTGTACAGGCGCTTCACGTCCCCATACAAAATCCGGCGCATCGCCGCCAGCGCGGCGCCGGACAGGGGCATCGACAGCCCGCGATCCCCTCTGCCGCACTTTCCGCAGCAGATCACGCCCTCCCGGACGTCCAGCACCGGGGCCTCCGGCTCGGGGGTTCCGCAGTACGCGCAGGCGTCCGCCAGGGGCTCGAAGCCGATGAGGCTCATGAGCT
>CAMXNV010000158.1 GCA_947245315.1 uncultured Oscillibacter sp.
TCCACCATCATTTTGATGATGTGCCGGGGGGTGCGGAACTGGCCGTTGACCCCGGCGGTGGAGAGCTTGGACAGCAGGTATTCGTACACGTCCCCCCGGACGTCGCCGTCGTGTACCTGGGCCATTTGGTCATAGATGCCGTCCAGGGCCGTGACCACCTTGTCCAGCATCAGCGGGGTGGGGATTTTGAAGATGGCGTCGTCCATGTATTTGGCATAGGCGCTCCCCTTGTCGGCGTGGAGGGTCTTGATGAAGGGGAAGACCCAGCTCTGCATGAGGTCGTACATCTGCCCGGCGGGGAGGTCGTGGAAGGAGGACCACTTGAGCCGGCTGCCGGGGATGGACCGCCCGGCGATCCGGACCTCCTCGCCGAAGACGCTCCGGTAGGGCAGGCCCAGCATGGCGCTCTCCTTGGAGCGGAGGTTGTCCGTCTCGTCCAGGTCGTGGATGAACATGAGGTAGGTCATCTGCTCCACCACGTCCAGGGGGTTGGTGATGCCGCCGGTCCAGAAGATCTCCCAGAGGGCGTTGATTTTGTTTTTCAGTTCGCCTGTAAGCATAGTGTGGTCTCTCCCTGTTTTAAAATATCCGGGTGGATTGTTCACTGGAAGGTGAACGGGCCGCCTTGTGTGATATTTAGTTATTATAGCATATTTCGCCCTTTCCGGCAACTCAGCCGGCAAGGTTTTTCGGTTGGTGAGGGCGGTCCCGCCGTCCCTGGGGAATTCCTTGCCGGTCTCCCGGAAAGCAAAAAAGCGGCGGCCTTGAGAGATCAAGGCCGCCGCCCGCTGACCGGCAGGCTGCGCGCTATTACAATGGCGTAAAGGTGCTGTGCTGTCTCCTGTAGCTGTCGTTGTCCTTCTCACGCAGCTCCCGCTCCACCTGGGCCAGCTGCCGCTCCAAGTCCTGGCGCCGGGTCTCGTCCTGCTCGGTGTTGATCCGCTGCTCCAGCTCCTCCTGTTTCTTTTTCAGCTTTTCGATCTCCCGGTCCACCTTGTCCGTGTTGCAGACACAGCGCTTCTCCTTGTCCTCCTTCTTCTGAGGGCCCTTCGCGCCCTGGGCCGGCTCCTCACCCTCCTCCGGCGCCTCCGGACGCTCCTCGGGCTTTTGAGGGGCGTCCGCCGGGCGCTCCGGATCGTCGAAGTAAATCTTGGGACGGCCCTCCTCGTCCTTGCCCGGCCAGTAGCGGCCAAAGGGCTCCTGCTTCTCCTCCGGGACGTACTCGTCCCGCACGGGCTTCAAGGGGCGGGCTTCCTCCTGGGATTCCTCAGCGGCCTTGGGCGCGCCAAGCACCCGCTCGGCCATGGTCAGGGATTGGGCGGTGCCGGGGGTTACTCCGGAAATGGGGGTCATATGGCATTCCTCCTTACTATGTTCCTTCAAGCGATAAACGAAACGGTGGATTCGGATTCCTCCGGGGCCGGGGCAGTCTCGCCGGAGGGCGTGTAGAGAACCGGCTCGCCGTCTGCGGGCTCCACCGGCTCCACGGGTTCACGGCTCAGGGCGGCCTTAGCCGCCTCGCTGATCTGCACCAGGTCGGCGGGACGGCCCTCCTCCGCACGGCGGCGCTCCTCCCGGCGGGCCTCCAGGGCGGCCTCCCGCTCCAGCTCCGCCTGCTCCTGGCGGGCCTTGGCCTCCGCCTTCATGCCCTTGTCCAGCTTCTCCTGGGACTTCACGGCCTTTTCGGCGCACTCGCCGCCGTAGCCCAGCGCCCGCTTCATTTTCTCCGTGTCTCCCTCGGCGCTGGCCTGCCGGTAGACGCTCATGGGCGTGGCCGACAATTTGACGTTGGAGCTGGCCCCCAGAAGGCCCTCCATCATCTGTACATTCATGCTCTGCATCCCCTTTCTGTGCTGTTTGGGCTAAGCGCTTTGCTCCCCCTCAGTCTATTGCGCCGGGACCGCCCTTTCAAGGCCTTTGTCTTGAAATGCGTCCTGGATGTCATGAAATGCGGCGGCGCCGGGAATCTCTCCCTCGGAGGTACGCCCAAACCACGCGAAAACAGAAAAGAGATAAATATTTCTCATTTTCCTATTGACATCCGAAAGGGGAAGTGATATATTTATCCCATCAAGAGATAAATACATCTCATTTATCGGAGGTTCCCCATGAAAAAGAACTCGACAAAACTGCTGGCTGCCTGTGGAATATTCTGCGTCCTGGCCCTGCTGGCCTCCGCCTGGTACGCCACCGCCTTCAACGGTGGCCGCCTGGTGGGTCCCATGGATCTGGGGAGCTACTCCTTCACCCCGAAGGACCTGCCCATGCTGCTCTCCATCGTCCTCACCTGCCTCTATGTCCTGGCCCTGTTCCTCCTGCTCCTCCGCCGTGCCGGAGAGGCCCGCCGGGAGGCCGCGGACACGGCCCGCCGGGTCAACCCCAAGCTGGGCCTCCTGGGGCTGCTGGGTTTCCTGGGCTTCGCCGGGTTCTGGTCTTACCCCGCCCGGGGAGACGTGACGCCCTTTGTGTTTTTCCTCTTTTTCGGCTTCTTCGGCTTTTTCTACGAGGGCCGAATGTCCGGGACCTTCATGGACGAGCGCTTCCGGGAGAACGCCGTCCGGGCCCAGCTGACCGCCTACAAGATCACCTTCCGCATCACGCTGATCGCCCTGGTCGTGCTCTGCCAGGGGCGGCTGTTCGGCAGCCTGGAGCACACCCTGATCGCCGCGATCATCGTGCTCTCCCTCACCCTGGCCCTGGGCATTTTCCTCCCGGAGTACCTGCTGTACTGCTACGACCACGGCAGTCAGGCAGAGGAAGGCGGGGAGTGAGCCATGGCGGAGTTTGAGTGCCGTTTAAAAACCTACCGGCAGTTAAAGGGCCTGACCCAGGAGCAGCTGGCCGCGCTGGTGGGGGTGCGGAGGGAGACCGTCATGCGCCTGGAAAAGGCTCAGTACAATCCCTCCCTGAAATTGGCGATTGACATCTCCAGGGCGGTGGGGGCTCCTATCGAGGAGATATTTATTTTCCAGTAAAGAACATGGGGACGGCGGCAATCTGGCCGCCGTCCCTAAGCTTTATGTGTTCACAGAGGCAATATCCAACAGCACGCTCAGGCAGAACCGCCCCTCCGCCTTCTCCGTCAGCACCGCGCCGTGATACTTCTCCGCCACCGCCCGGATGTTGGCGAGGCCCGTGCCCGCCGGGGGCAGGGGGCCCTCCGGGCAGGTGTTCTCAAAGGTCAGCAGATAAAAGTCTCCCTGCCGCTTCCCGCCGATGCGGAGGGCCCGCTCCCCGCCGCCGGAGCGGCAGGCGGAGATGGCGTTGTCCAGGGCGTTGGCGAAGAGGACGCATAGATCGAAGTCATCGATGCCGCAGGGCTGGGGCAGCACCAGGGACACCTCCGCCGGAATCTCCTTGGCCAGGCCCAGCTTCTCCCCCAGCAGAATGTCCACCACCGGGTTGCCGGTCTGGTAGGGGAAGGACAGGGCCTCCGAGGCGGCCTCCAGCTTTTTGAGGTACGCCCGGCCCTCCTCCGGCTTCCCGCTCCGCAGGAGGCCGTCCAGAACGGACAGGTGGTTCTTGATGTCGTGGCGGAAGGCCCTCGTCTGCTCGTAGCGAAGCCGGGCTTCGGCGATGTAGACCCTCTGGGCGTGGGACGCCTGGGTCAGGGACTGCAAGGCCGCCTGGGCCTGGAAGCCCTGGCAGAGCTGGCGGTAGGCGTACAGGGTACACAGCAGCGCCGCCAGGCCCATGACCTGGAGGAGGAGCAGCGTGCCGTGCTTGCCCACCTCCTCCAGGGAGACGGTGGGGGCGAAGAAGCTGTAGGCGGTCTGGAGGATATACAGCTCCGCGGCGAAGAAGAACAGCCCGGGGAACAGGAGAAGCCCAATATAGGGCGTCCGGCTGTCCTCCGTCCAGGTCAGGAGTTTCAGCACGGCGTGATAGCAGCCGGCGCACAGCGCGAAGAAGAGGAGCTGGGCCGCCGCCAGCAGCAGATACAACAGCGGGCTCCCGATGAACCGGGGAAAGACCGCCGCCTCTATGGAGTTGATAATGCCGAAGGAGAGCTGGGAGACGTAGTAGGACAGCACGGCGGAGAGCCAAGCCACGGAGCGCTGGTTCCCCATCCCATAACGGCTGAGCGCGTAGAGGGCCAGCACGCCCGCGCCGACGGCGAGGGTCCCGTCCAGGGCGAGGCGGCTTGAGAGAAACTGGATCATGCTCAGGAGGAGCAGGTAGGCGGCAAAGTACCGGCCCCGCAGCTTCTTTCCGGTGAGGCGGCTGATGAAGAACAGGTGCATCACCCAGTGTCCCACGAGAAGACAGAGGCTGTCCAAAAACAGGGCGAAATAGTCCATGTCAGAACCCCCTCTCTTTCATGTGGCGCAAAAGGGCCTGGGTCAGCTCCCGCTCCCGCAGCCGGGAGGCGGGGAT
>CAMXNV010000159.1 GCA_947245315.1 uncultured Oscillibacter sp.
AGGACCAGGCCCTGAAATGGGACTCCCCCTGGGGGGTGGGCTACCCCGGCTGGCATATCGAGTGCTCCGGCATCTCCATGAAGTACAACGGGGAGTACCTGGACCTCCACTGCGGCGGGGTGGACAACGCCTTCCCCCATCACACCAATGAGATCGCCCAGTCCGAGAGCTACCTGGGCCATCCCTGGTGCTCCCACTGGTTCCACGTCCACCACCTGAACACCACCGGGGGCAAGATGTCCAAGTCCAAGGGGGAGTTCCTGACGGTGAACCTGCTGGAGGAGAAGGGCTACGATCCCCTGGCCTATCGGTATTTCTGCCTCCAGAGCCACTATCGCAAGGCCTTGGTGTTCAGCTGGGAGAACCTGGACAACGCCTCCGCCGCCTACACGAAGCTGCTGAGCCGCATCGCGGCCCTGAAGCCCGAGGGGGACGCGGACCCGGCGGCGGTGGAGGAGTACCGGGCCAAGTTCGTCCAGCAGGTGGGCAACGACCTGAACACCTCCATGGCCGTGACGGCGGTCTTCGACGCCCTGAAGGCCAAGGTCTCCGACGCCACCAAGCTGGCCGTCATCGGGGAGTTCGACAAGGTGCTGTCCCTGAGCCTGCTGGAGAAGGCGGCGGCCCTCCGGGAGAAGGCCGCCCAGGCCACACAGTCCGGCGGCGGGGACTACGTCATTACCGGCGAGGGAGACCCGGAGATCGACGCCCAGGTCCTGGCCCGCTACGAGGCGAAGAAGGCCAAGAACTTCGCCGAGGCGGACCGGATCCGGGACGAGCTGAAAGCCCGGGGTATTGAGGTCACCGACGTGAAGGGCGGGGCCTCCTGGAAGAGAGTCTAAAGCATACAGCGCGCCCCTGCCGGACGGCAGGGGCGCGCTTTTTACTCAGCTTCTGGGCAGGAACAGGGAGAACTTCGCCCCCTTCCCCGGGCGGGAGAAGACCTTCACGTACCCCCGCTGCCCCTCGGCGATCTGGCGCACCAGGTAGAGGCCCACGCCGACGCCCTCGGCGTCCGACGCCTCCTCTCCCCTGTAAAACCGCTGGAAGAGCTTCTCAAACTCCTCCTCCGAGACCCCGGGGCCCGTGTCCTCTACGTCGATCCGGGCGAAGAGCTCATAGGTCCGGGCGCTGACGGTCACGCCGCCCCGGTCCGTGTACTTGACGGCGTTGTCAATCAGGTTGCACACCGCCTCCCCCGTCCACTTGGGGTCAAAGACCCCGTCGGCCTCCGAGGGTAGCAGGGTCAGGGTCAGGCCCTTGGCCTCGGCCTGGGGGGCGAACTGGGCCGCCGCCTCCTCCAGCACCGGCGCCAGGGGGCCGGGCCGGGGGCGCATCACCAGCACCCCCGCCTCCAGGCGGGAGGTCTTCACCAGGGACTCGATCAGGGACTGGAGCTTCCGGGCCTGGCCGCTGAGGGCGGCGGTGCAGTCCCGGCAGTCCGGGGCCCGCTCCTCCAGGAGCTGGGCGTAGAGGAGCACGTTGGCGATGGGGGTCTTGGTCTGGTGGGAGATGTCCGCAATCAGGGTCTTGATCTTCTCCTTTTCCTCCTCCAGATTCCTGGCGGAGACGGAGGAGGCGCTGAGGTAGTGGGCCAGCTTCGTCTCCACGGCGGAGAGGAGGCTCTCGTCAAAGGACTCCTCCCGGAAGTCTCCCCGGATGGCCTGGTCCAGCATCCGGTCCAGCCGGCGGAGGAGCCGCCGCATTCTCCAGCGGTCCCAGAGGAAGGCCGCCAGGAAGGCGGAAAAGAGGAACCCAAAAGCTGCATTCATAGAAGTTCTCCGTTGCCGTCGCTCCAGCTTGGTAAATTTCCAGCCCGACAGAGCGAGCGAAAGTTCTTTTGGGTTACTTTTTCTTTCAAGAAAAAGTAACCCAAACATAGCCGATGCCGTAGACGGTTTTCAGGTAGCGGGGCTTGGAGGGGTTGTCCTCCAGCTTCCCCCGGAGGCGCTTCACCGTGACGGACAGGGCGTTCTCGTCCACGTACTCCGCCCCGTCGGTCCAGACCCGGTCCACCAGCAGCTCCCGGGGCAGGGTCCGCCCCCGGTTCTCCACCAGGACGCGGAGGAGCTTCTGCTCCGTCTTGCTCAGCTCGATGAGCCGCCCGTCCCGGCGGAACTCCATGCGCTCAAAGTCAAAGGAGAACCCATCCAGGACCAGGGGCCCGCCCCGGGGCGCACCCTCTCCGCGGCGGAGCTGGGCGTTCACCCGGGCCCGGAGCACCGCCAGGGAGAAGGGCTTGGTCACATAGTCGTCCGCCCCGGACTCCAGGCCCGCCACGATGTCCGTCTCCATGTCGTTGGCCGTGAGGAGGATCACCGGCAGGGCGCTGCTCCTCCGGAGCTGCCGGAGGAAGTCCAGCCCGCTGCCGTCGGGGAGGTTGACGTCCAGCACCAGCAGGTCCGGCTCCCCCGCCTCCATGGCGGCCCGGGCGGCGGCCAGGGTCCGGCAGAGCAGGGGCTCCGCCTCCGGGCTTTTCAGGGCCAGGCAGAGCCCCTCCCCCAGGGCCCGGTCGTCCTCCACAATCAAAATGCGCTTCACGCCGCTCTCCTAACCGGAGGGGCCGGAGGCCCCTCCCTTTGTCTTTATTAGGACACGCTCAGCGCGTCCGCCAGCACCAGCCCCGGGTTGTGCTTGGTCAAAAAGCCCACGGACCACTCGCCGCCGAAGGCCACGAGAAGACGGCCCTTGAAGTCCTCCAGGATGGCCGCGCCGGTGCACAGGACCAGCTCGTCGGGCTTGCAGGGGCACTCGGCAATCAGCCGCAGGTGGTCATAGGGCAGGCCCTCCATGTAGAGGTCCACGCCGTACTCCGCCTTCATGCGATACTGGAAGACGTCGAACTGCAAGGTGCCCACTACGCCCACGACCACCTCCTCCAGGCCGCCGCCGGGGCGCTTGAAGATCTGAATGGCACCCTCCTGGGCGATCTGCTCCGTGCCCTTGATGAACTGCTTGCGCTTCATGGTGTCCTTGGGGGAGACCCGCATGAAGTGCTCGGGCTCAAAGGTGGGGATGCCCGCGTAGCGGAACTTCTTCCCGGGCACCGTCACCGTGTCCCCGATGGAGAAGAGGCCGGGATCGAAGACGCCGATGATGTCCCCGGCGTAGGCCTCCTCCACGATCTCCCGCTCGGCGGCCATCATCTGCTGGGGCTGGCTCAGGCGCATCTTCTTGCCGGACTGGACGTGGTAATACTCCGCGTCCCGCTGGAAGCGGCCGGAGCAGATGCGCATGAAGGCCAGCCGGTCCCGGTGGGCCTTGTTCATGTTGGCCTGAATCTTGAAGACGAAGGCCGAGAAGTCCGGGGAGAAGACGTCGATCTCCTCCTCCCCCGCCACGCGGCTCAGGGGGGCCGTGGTCATCCGGAGGAACTCTTTCAGGAAGGGCTCCACGCCGAAGTTGGTCAAAGCGGAGCCGAAGAAGACGGGGCTCAGGGTCCCGTTCCGGACGGCCTCCAGGTCGAAGTCCCGGCCCGCCCCCAGGAGCTCCACCTCCTCCTGGAGCTGATGCCAGCGGCTCTCGCCGATCAGCTCTCCCACGGCGGGGTCCTCCAGGTCCACGGCCCGGGCCTCGGCCTTTTTGGCGTGGCCCTCGCCGGAGAAGAAGAGGATGCGGCCCTGCTCCCGGTCGTAGACCCCCCGGAACTCCTTGCCGGAGCCGATGGGCCAGTTGACGGGATAGGTGTCGATGCCCAGCTCTGCCTCCACCTCGCCGCAGAGTTCCAGGGGGTCCCGGCTCTCCCGGTCCAGCTTGTTGATGAAGGTGAAGATGGGGATGTGCCGCAGGGCGCAGACCCGGAAGAGCTTCCGCGTCTGGGGCTCCACGCCCTTGGCGGCGTCGATGACCATGACGGCGGAGTCCGCCGCCATGAGGGTCCGGTAGGTGTCCTCGGAGAAGTCCTGGTGTCCCGGGGTGTCCAGGATGTTGACGCAATATCCGTCGTGCTGGAACTGCATGACGGAGGAGGTGACGGAGATGCCCCGCTGCTTCTCGATCTCCATCCAGTCGGAGGTGGCGGCCCGGGCCCGCTTGCCTTTGACCTCGCCGGCCTGGGCGATGGCCCCGCCGTAGAGCAGCAGCTTTTCCGTGAGAGTGGTTTTGCCCGCGTCGGGGTGGGAGATGATGGCGAAGGTGCGCCTCCGGGCGATCTCGTCCTTGAAAGCGGCCATAGTGTGCCTCCTGGTTGTCTTGATGAGTCTGAGGGAAGGGGAACCCCCTTGTCAGCCGAGGGTAATATAGCATAAGTTGGGCCGGATTTCAAGTCAAAACCCGGGGGAATGGCCTGACCTGGGGGTCAGGCCCCACAGGGTGTTCTATCGATAGAAGAAGTGTGGGGCCCGGTCCCCAGACCGGGCCATCCCCCC
>CAMXNV010000160.1 GCA_947245315.1 uncultured Oscillibacter sp.
CCCCAGGATGGGCTCGTGGGAGAGGACCAGGGCGCGGATTTCCTCCACGAACTCCGCCGAGGGCGGCGTGCCCAGCAGGGGGTCCATGGTGGTCTTGACGGCCTGGATGCCGGACCAGAGGATGAACAGGGCCACCAGCAGACCTCCCCAGCCGTCCAGGGGCAGGCTGGTGTAGCGCTCCGCCAGGGAGGCCGCCAGCACCACGCCGGTGGCGGCACAATCGCTGAGGGAGTCCAGGGCTGCGGCCTGCATGGCGGTGGACCGGAGGCGCTTCCCCAGCCTCCGGTTGTAGAAGGCCATGTAGAGCTTCACCAAAATGGCGGCGGAGAGGGTGACCACCGTCCGGAGGTCGCAGTCCACCGGCTCCGGGGTGAGAATTTTCGTCACCGAGGACTTGGCCAGCTCCGCGCCCATGAGCAAAATCAGCATGGCCACCACCAGGCCGGACAGGTACTCCATCCGCCCGTGGCCGAAGGGGTGGTCATGGTCCGGCTTCTGCTCCGCCAGCTGGAAGCCCAGCAGGGTCACCAGGGAGGACCCGGCGTCGGAGAGGTTGTTCACCGCGTCGGCCACCACGGCGATGGACCCGGAGGCCAGGCCCGTCAGGAGCTTGCCCAGGAAGAGCAGCACGTTCAGAAAGATGCCCACCCCGCCGCAGAGGACGCCGTAGCCCCTGCGGAGCTGGGCCTCCGGTTTTCCCTCGGGCTTCAGGAAGATATGGGCCAATATGGTAATCATGGAAACAGACCCCCCCAATACCTATAGCAACTCGCGCAAGCCGCGCCCTTCAAACTATGCGGCAAGGCGGTGGCTTGCCACACCGCCGTCTCTCTTAATTTTATGGTTTCAACAGGCCGCCGCCCCGGCTCACCGCTTCCCCGGCAGAACCAGCTTCATATGACAGCACAGGTCATCCAGGTCCCGGTCCGTGGCGGCGGGGACCCGGAGCTTGGCCCCGCAGTCCCGACAGATCAGGTCCACGGCGGAGCGGCGGATTTCCATGCCGTAGCGCCCGCTGCCGCAGGCGCAGGTGATGCCCCCGGGCCGGGCGGCGATGTCCCGCAGCTCGGAGAGCACCTCGTACATAATCACATTGTCCAGGAAGGCCTCGCCCTCTCCCTGGCGGCCCTCCTTCTCCTTCAAAATGGCCAGCTCCCCAAGCTGCCGCTCCACGGTGCCCTCGGGACCGATGAAGCAGCAGAACTGTTTTGTCTCCGCGCAGGCCAAAGCCGTGGCCCCCTCCAGGACCCGCTCCGGCGGGCAGACGGCCACGTGGGTCTTTCCGCACAGGCCGCAGGGGACATAGAGCCGGTAGCGCTCCCCGTCGTACTCCACCCGCAGGGCGGACTCCCCGCACCCGCAGTCCACCTCCGTGCCGGAGGCCTCCAGCGCGAAAACGGAACGGGCTTTCATCACCGTCTTCCCGCACTTGGGGCAAAGATATCCAAAGGTCCGCATCTCCTCACCCATGGAAGGGCTCCTCTCTCCGCCCGTCTGGTGAGACCGGGCGGCGGTGTAGTTAGAATTTAAAGTTTACCATAAAGTCCGCCGCCAGTCCAGTATTTTTGTGGGGAATGCGCAAAATTTTTCCCTGTTTTCCAGCTCCTCCCAATTCCGGCAAATCAAAATTGCCTTTCCCATCCGCCTGTGGTATACTCGAGGCATCAAACCGAAGGGAAAAGAGGGACCACCCATGAAGAAATACGAATACGTCAGCGTCCACATCGGAAAATTCGTCGGAGCCAGGTCCGAGGAGCACCGGGCCATCATCGATCAATACGCGGCCAAGGGCTATCGCTACGTGGGATACATTCCCACGAACCTCTCCGACTACGGAAAAATCAAGGACATGGATCTGGTTTTCGAGCTGGACGATTGATCTATTAAAGAAAGGAAGTTTCACCTATGAGCCGTTTCACCGTCTCCGAGGACATCTTCGCGGCGCTGCCCCAGTACTGCCTGGGGGTTGCCGCCGCCAGGGGCATCGACAACCGCGCGCCCAGCGCCCGGATCGCCGCCCTCCTGGACCAGGAGGTCCAGACCTTCGCCGAAACCCACGACGCCGCCGGTCTTCGGGAGCTCCCGGGCCTCCGGGCCTGCCGGGAGGCCTTCCAGGCCCTGGGCATGAACCCCAATAAATTTCTCTGCTCCATCGAGGCCCTGTCCAAGCGGGTCTGCAAGGGGGACGGCCTGCCCCACATCAACCCCCTGGTGGACCTGGGAAACGCCCTCTCCCTGCGGTATCTCCTGCCCATGGGGGCCCATGACATCGACCGGCTGGAGGACGGCCTCCAGGTTCGCCTCTCCACGCCGGAGGACCACTTTCTGCCCATGGGCGAGGAGACTCCGGAGCTTCTGCCCGCCGGGGAGCCCGTCTATGTCAGCGGCCACACGGTGAAGACCCGCCGCTGGATTTGGCGGCAGAGCGACGACGGAAAGATCACCGGGGAGACGAGCCACGTCTTCTTCCCCATCGACGCCTTCCAGGACGTGAACCGGGGCCAGGCCCTCCAGGCCCGGGACGAGCTGGCGGCCCTGCTCCGGGAGGTCTTCGGCTGCGAGGTGGTCACGGGCTTCGTAGATCGGGAGCACCCCGAGTTCGAGTTTTGACCAGGTCCGAGAGCGGAGAACGCCCCGTCCTATAGAGCATTCCCAAAATGCCGCAGAAAAAGCGAAGGGGCCCCCAGGGGCCCCTTTCGCATACCCAAAAGTCCGCGTCCCCGCCGCCCTCAGGGCAACAGGTTCACCGCCAGCGGGCACAGCAGCGCCGTCAGAATCCCCGCCACGGCGATGGACAGCCCGCTCATAGCGCCCTCCACCGGCCCGATCTCCAGGGCCCGGGAGGTCCCGATGGCGTGGGAGGCGGTGCCGATGCCCACGCCTTTCGCCACGGGGTCCGTAATCCGGAACAGCTTGCACACCCCCTGGGCGGTGAGGTTCCCGAAGATACCCGTCAGGATGATGACGGCGGTGGTCAGGGCCGGGATGCCTCCCAGCTCCCCGGAGACGTCCACACCGATGGCCGTAGTAACGGACTTGGGCAGCAGGCTGACGGCAGAAGCCCGGTCCATCTGGAACACCCAGGCCAATACCAGGATCATGCCCACGCTGACCACCGCCCCGGCGGCGATGCCGGAGAGGATGGCGGCGGCGTTTTTCCGCAGGGCCTCCCACTGCTCATACAGGGGCACCGCCAGGCTGACGGTGGCGGGTAGGAGCAGATAGCTCACCGGCCCCGCGCTGGCCTGATAGTCGGGGTAAGGAATCCGGCAGAGCTGGAGAAAGAGGATCACAAACAGGCATCCCAGCAGCAGGGGATTGCACCAGGCCTGCTTGGTCTTCCTCTGTAAAACCGTCCCCAGAGCGAATGCGCCCCCGGTGAGCAGCACGCCCCAGACGGCCCCCTGGGTCAAAAGCTCAGTCATGCCGCGCCTCCTTCCGGCGGATAACCGCCTGTGTCACGCGCCCGGCGGCGCCCATCACCAAAACCGTCACCAGCGCAATGGCCAGCACCGCAGGCAGCCAAATGGCCGCCAGCACCTCGCCTAAATCAATGATGCCCACAGCCCCGGGGAGGAACAGCATCGGAAACACCGCCACCAAAAAGGCCGAGGTCTCCTTCACCTGCTCCAGCTTCACCGCCCCGAACTTCAGCGCCGCCAGTAGCAGCGCCAGCCCATAGATGCTGGCAGGGATAGGCAGCGGCAGCAGCCAATGCAAAACCTCTCCCAAAAAGCAAAACGCCAGGATTCTCAAGAATTGAAACATGTACTTCATACCACACCTCAGCCAACCAAATTTCAGCGGGGGCCCTCTGACTATATAAATTATATAAAATAGCGGGGCCTTTGTAAAGCCCGGACTGAAATAGGGAGTGTCCAAAAGGAGAGTTAAAAGAAGTCAAAGAGGGAAAAGGGAACAGCGGTCCCAGGATGGCGGGAACGATAACGGTCCTTCTGGCGTCCAAAACGATTATAAGCATGAACAAAGACAGTGAGGACCGCCTGGAGATTCTCCAGTTTTCTCGGGAAACACCTGCTCCGCCGGGCCAGGGTCGGGATATAATGGCGCAGATCAGCAT
>CAMXNV010000161.1 GCA_947245315.1 uncultured Oscillibacter sp.
CCAGCTCGATGCCCGCCCGGGGGGCCAGCTTGATGACGCCGTCCTGGGAGAAGTATTTCACGCCGCAGCCGATGTCGCCGCTCCACTCGTCCCGCATAGCGTCGGGCTGGGCGTCCACGGGGACGAAGGCCAGCTCGTTCAGCCAGCCGGTGATCCGGCCCTCCTCGTCCACGTAGCCCACGGCCTCGCTGGTGCCCATGGCGATTCCCAGGACGCTGTTGTCGTTCAGGCTCATGGCTCCCGCCAGGGCGGAGACGTCTCCGTCGTTGATGACGCAGTAGGGCACGTCCCCGAAGGTGTCCCGGATGGCCCGGATGTAGATGTCCTTGACCTTTTCGTCGTAGATTTCCTTGGGGACCTTGAGGAAGAGGGAGGCGTTCATGGTCCGGTTGTTGATGAAGACCCCGGCGGAGCTGACGCCCACCGCGTCCACCCGGGGCATGTGCTCCGCGGCGGATTTCAGGGCGGAGACGATGCCGTCATAGTGATAGTCCGGGTCGGCGTTGGTTTTGGGGAACCAGACCACCTCCTCGGAGTACACCGTCTCCCCGTCGATGACGGCGGAGACCTTCCGGTCGGACCCGCCGGCGTCGAAGCCGATGCGGCAGCCCTCCATGTGGCCTCCGATGGCCTTGGGGGCGTCCTTGGCGGCGGGAATCTCGTCCACCAGCACCACCTCGAAGGGGTGCTCAAAGACATTGGCCATGTAATCCCAGTCGAACTCCTGCTGTCCCCCGGCGCAGTAGACGGATTTCAGGTAGTCGCACACGCCCGCGTCGCCGCTGACGTAGACCTTGAAGCCGCCCTTCATCCAGAGGATGGTTTTCACCAGCCGCTCGATGTAATAGCAGTCGGCCTCCGCCATCTCCGGCGTGCCGTGGATAAAGGTCCGGCAGGAGGCCATCTGGCCGTCGGAGCGCTCCACGGCGATGCCCACGGGCTTCTTCGCCGTGGCCAGGAAGGCGCGGTTGAACCGCATGAGGGGGATAAAGCCGGGGTCCAGGGAGGGAGTGTGCTTCAGCGCTACATTGATTCCAAATCGATCCATAAGAATTCTCCTTTGTCCGTAAAATCGGCAGGTGCGGCGCCGGGAGAGAGAATGCGCACAGTACCTTTATTATAGCATAAAATTTTCCAAATTACAATCCCCGCAGGGGGGTCTCTCTTGTGAAATTAGGAGAGAGGCGCGCAGAAAAATACCCGTCGGGCCGGGAGGGGCCTCCGGCGGCGGGGAGGCTGCCGGGCCCGGCTCCGAGGCGGCTTTGGGCCCTGGTTCAAGGGCTGGGGAGAAAGCCGCCCCGAGAGAAGCCGTGATATTTGACATGGACGGTGGTTCCGTCTATAATTTTAGGGAAAGGGAGGGGACCGTTTCCCCGCAGGGCGGCGGGGCCCCTGAATAAAAGCGGGAGGCGTTCAGCATGTATAGGTATGAAGTCTTTGAGATGAGGACCGTGTTCGCGTCCCGCAAGCCTTACGGGATTGTCTGCAAGGAGAAGCGGAACGGCGGCTGGGTGCCGGTGGCCGTGGCCGCCCCCTTCTCCGGCGACCGGGAGGCGGTCTCCCGGCTGGCCGGGACCTGCACGGCGCGGAGGCTTCCCCCGGAGCGGCTGCCGGAGGCGGTGGCGGATTTTATGGAGGGGCGGTGAGGCCCTTTGTGCCGGTGGGGACGGGCTTAGGCGCTTCTGCCCTCCGGCGGGAGGACTGCGCTTTGCCACGGCGGGGAGAGCTTTCTCTGTCCCGCCATTTTACAATGGGAGGTATTTCATGGATCCAACTGTCAGCATCATTGTCCCCGTGTACAACGCCGGGGACGTCCTGCGCCGCTGCGTGGACAGCGTTTTGAATCAGGAGTACGGCGACTTTGAGCTCCTCCTGGCGGACGACGGCAGCCGGGACGGCTCCGGCGCCCTCTGCGACGCCTACGCCGCCGCCGATCCTCGGGTCCGGGTGTTCCACAAGGAGAACTCCGGCGTCTCGGACACCCGGAATTTGTGCCTGGAGCAGGCCCGGGGCCGCTACCTCCAGTTCCTGGACGCCGACGACTGGATCACCCCCGATGCCACCAAGCTCTTGGTCCGGGCCATGGAGGAGCACGGCTGCGACCTGGTGGTCTCCGACTTCTACAGGGTGGTGGGGGAGCGGGTCTCCCACAAGGGGGACATTGACGAGACCCAGGTTCTCAGCCGGGAGGAGTACGCGGACCACATGATGGAGAACCCCGCCGATTTTTATTACGGCGTGCTGTGGAACAAGCTCTATCGCCGGGATTTGGTAGAGCGGCACGGCCTGCGGATGGACCCCGCCATCAGCTGGTGCGAGGACTTCATGTTCAACCTGGAGTATATCCGCCACGCCCAGCGCTTTTTCGCCCTGCAAGTGCCCGTCTACTACTACGTGAAGACCAAGGGCTCCCTGTGTACCCAGGGGCTGAACCTCTCCAAGACCATCCAGATGAAGCTGGCGGTGTTTGAGGACTACAACCAGTTCTATAAGACGGTCCTGGACGAGGAGGAGTACGAGAAGCGCCGCCTGAAAATTTATCGCTTTCTCATCGACGCCGCCCAGGACGGGGCGGTGCCGCCGGTGTCCGCGAGGCTGGGCAGCGAGCGGGTCCGGGTTTCCTCCACGGCTCTGGAGGGCCGGGGGCCGCTGTTCGACCTCTTCCGGGAGCGGAAGCTGCTGGACTACTACCTGGAGGCCGCGGGGCTGAAAAACGGCCTCTCCCTGGCGGAGGCCCGCCTGCTGCTGTACCTCCGGCAGTCCGGCCCCTCGGGCCGGAAGGAGCTGGCGGAGTTCACGGGCCTGTCCCGGGGCGGGTTGTCCATGCTCCTGAAACGGCTGGAGGGCCGGGAGCTGATCGCCGTCACGGAGACCGGGAAGGGCCGGGAGAAGCGGCTGGAAATTGCCTTCCCCCAGGCCGCCGGTCCGGTGCTGGAAGACGTGGAGGACGCCTGGGAGGACTACGAGGCGGCCCGGCTTTCCGGGTTCAGCCCGGAGGAGCGGGAGCGCTGGGATGAGCTTGCGGAGCGGGTTCAGGAGAACATCCGGCGGGTGCTGCAATGACCGGGGGCGGACTATTGTGTCCGCCCTCTTCCTATGCTTGGCCCTGCGGCACCTTCGCCCGCTGCATACCGAGAGAAGGGAAGAGAGCCACCAAGGGGCCGCCGGTCCGGGCTTTAGAGGAAGCCCCGCCCATCCCGCGCCCTGGCTGTGAGTGTGGATAAAAAATGAGGATTTTTTACAAGCCTTTTCCGGATGGAAGGGGTACAATGGCCGAGGAGAGGGGAGATGGAGGATGAAGAGAGAGGAGCGAGCCGCCGTGTTCCACCGGGAGCTGGGCCTGGAGGCCTGCCGCTTTCAGGGATTTGCACGGCCGTTTCCCAAGCATTTTCACGAATATTACGTGATCGGCCTTGTGGAGCGGGGAGAGCGGACACTGGTCTGCCGGGGGAGGGCCTATGCCCTGAAACGGGGCGATATGTTCCTGTTCAACCCCGGCGACGAGCACGCCTGTGTCCAGCGAGACGGCGGCGGCCTGGACTACCGGAGCTTCCAGATCGGAGAGGAGGCCATGCTGGACCTGGCGGCGCGGGCCACCGGCCGGCGGGCGCTTCCCGCGTTCCCCCGAAACGTGGTCCGGGACCGGGAGACCGGCGAGGCGCTGCGCCGCCTCCATGAGCAGGTGATGGAAGGAACCTACGGGGCCGGGGACTCCCTGGAGAGGCTGATCCGGCTCTGGGGGAGGCCCCTGGAACGGGAGCGGGGCCGGGAGGAGGTGGAGGCCGCCTGTGCCTTTCTGGAGCGGCACTATGAAGAGCCCATCGGCTTGGAGCGGCTTTGCCGCCTGGTGGGCCTGAGCAAGTCCACGCTCCTCCGGGCCTTTGCCCGGGCCAAGGGCGTCACGCCCTATTGCTACCTGCTGAACATCCGGGTGGCGGCGGCCCGGAGGCTGCTGGAGCAGGGAGTCCCCCCTGTGGAGGCGGCCCTGCGGACCGGCTTTTCCGACCAGAGCCATTTCACCCACTCCTTCAGCCGGTTCACCGGCCTGTCCC
>CAMXNV010000162.1 GCA_947245315.1 uncultured Oscillibacter sp.
GAACTCCCTCAGTCACCGCCTCCGGCGGCGACAGCTCCCTCAAAGAGGGAGCCTTAGAGTTTCGTCCTTCGTCCCTCGACTCCCGTCCTTCGTCCCTCGTCCTCCTTCTTTCGTCCTCCTTCTTTCGTCCTCCGTCTCCCATCCCTCGTCCCCCGCAAAAAAATCAACTGCGAGCCCAACGGAGTGGGTCGCAGTTGAAGGCGAAGAAATTCCCACCGGAGTGCAGTTTTCGGCGGAGCCGAAAACGGAACGGTGGTGGGAATTTCTGAGCTGGTGGGGGAAGGTGGATTCGAACCACCGAAGTCAGTGACAACAGATTTACAGTCTGCCCCATTTGACCGCTCTGGAATTCCCCCAGATACATGATGAACTTGTGGAGCTGGTGGACGGACTCGAACCCCCGGCCTGCTGATTACAAATCAGCTGCTCTACCAACTGAGCTACACCAGCAGTTCCAACAGCAGTGTTTATTTTAACAGACCCCCTGGGGTTTGTCAACAAAAATTTTCCCTAGTTTCAGCTTTTTTTAAAGGAGTGGTTTCAGATGCTTTCCACAAAAAAAACCTTGCCCCGCCTGCGCTGCACCCTCTGCGGGCGGGAGATCGGCCCGGGGGAGGAATACTGGGCCTGCAACGGCTCCCGGGCCTGCGTCCAGTGCCTCTCGGAGCTGGCCCGAAGAGAACTGGCCCCCTGCCGGGAGGTCCGGGGAAGGGAGGGGCGGCTATGACCCTCCTGGAAATGTCCCGGAGCTACCGGGACAGCGCCGACGCCATCCACGGGCGAATCCTGGAGCTCCGGCGGCAGAGACCCAAGGACCCGGACCAGGCCCTCCGCCTCCGGCGCCGGATCGCCGAGTTAACCCCCCTCTGGCGGGAGGCCAGGGAGCTGGCCCTGCTCACCGCCCACTACTATGACAGGAGTTATCACAAACATGAACAATACACGCTTTGACAACCGGGCCAGCGAGTGGATCGGGGACCTGACCGTCTGGAACCGCCAGAACGCCGGGGACAACTCCGAGCAGCTGGACCGCCTCCGCCGGAGCCTCCGCCGGGCCCGGGAGCAGGAGCTGACCCCCCGGCAGCGCCAAACCCTGGAGCTCTATTTTGACCAGGGGATGACCATCCCCCAGATCGCCCGGGAGCTGGGGGTGAACCGCTCCACCGTCTCCCGGACCCTCCGCCGGGCCAAGAACCGGCTTTACCGCTGCCTCCGGTACGCTTTGTGAGCTTTGGCCGGAAAACCGGCTTTCCCGGCCTGGAATTGGTGGATTTTACCGGCGGTTTCCTCTTGCGGTTTATCCTGGAAGCCGTTATAATCATAGCCAACACCCCCCGGCGGGCCGGGGGCAGGAGGCCGGACAAGGGCCGGGAGGAACGACATGAAGGATATGATGTACAATTCCCTGCACAACCGCTGGCTGCGGCTGCTGGCCGCCGTGCTGGGCGAGATGATCATCGCCCTGGCTATGAACCTCTTCATTGTGCCGCTGAACCTGTACTCCGGGGGCCTCATGGGTCTGAGCCAGCTGATCCGGACCCTGCTCCAGAGCAAGATGGGCCTGGATTTCGGCAGCACGGACATCGCGGGCATTCTCTACTTTCTCATGAACGTCCCCATCCTTCTCCTGGCCTACAAGACCCTGGGGAAGGCCATCACCCTCAAGACCATCATCTGCACCGTCTCCTTCTCCTTCTTCTACAGCATCATCCCCATTCCGGAGACGCCGATTGTGGGCGACTACCTGACGGCGGTCCTGCTGGGGGGCATCATCGTGGGCGTGGCCAGCGGCGTGGTGCTGACCTGCGGGGGCAGCGGCGGAGGGCTGGACATCGTGGGCCTGTGCCTGAGCAAGCGGGGGAGCCAGTTCACGGTGGGGAAGTTCTCCCTGACCTTCAACCTGTTTCTCTACGCGGCGTGCCTGATTCTCTTCGAGCCCGAGGTGGCCATTTACTCGGTGATCTACAACTTCTTCACCTCCATGGTTCTGGACCGGATGCACCAGCAGAACGTGAGCGTCCAGGCCATGATCTTCACCAAGGAGGACGAGAAGGTGCTGGGGCGGTTCATCATCGAGAAGCTGGGGCGCAGCGTCACCTACTGGGAGGGCACCGGCGCGTACAGCGGGAAGGGGCTCCACGTGCTGGTGGTGTGCCTGTCCAAGTTTGAGATTGAGGAGCTGCTTCACGCGGTTCATGAGATGGATCCCCATGCCTTTACCACCGTGCAGGAGCGGGTGCGGGTGTATGGAAACTTCCATCGGAAGATTGAGTGAGTCCTAAATAATATGTGAGAAGGGCCCGCCGGGCAAAACCGGCGGGCCCTTCTTGGGTCCTTTGGGAAGATGGCGCATTCGGAGAAGCGGGCTGCCGGTCCCCGGGAATGCCCGAATCCGAAGATTCCATCCCGTAGGGGCGGACCTATGTGTCCGCCCTTCCATAGGGAGCTCCGGGGTTCCGGAAAACGGGCGGACACACAGGTCCGCCCCTACAGATCTTCCCCTATAAAATCGCTCCCCCGCCTCCGCGCGGAAACCAAGCCCCTCAGGCCTGTAAATCGATCTCCCCAACGGGGACCTCCCCGGTCGCCGCGGGGGCGCCCCCGGCGGCATACTGCCGCGCCACCGCCTCCGCCGAGGGCTGGAGGGACGCCGTCAGGTCCTGGGCCTGTTTTTGCAGCTCCATGCGGGTGGCCGACAGCTGGGCCTGCATCCGGTTGTCGATCTCCGCCTCCCGGATGTAGCCCGATTCCCGGATCATCCGGGCCGCCTGCTTCCGGCGGAGCTCCATCCGCTGGCGCTGGGCCTCCCGGCTCTTTTTCTCCTGGGCCAGCTTTTCCTGGCGGGCCTTGTCCATCCTCTCCCGCTCCAGCTCCCGGTTCTTCTTCCCCGCCCGGTTCACCGCCTTTTGCAGCTGGTTGATGGCCGCCTGGATGCGCTTGGCGTTGTCCGGGTCCGTCCGCTTGGCGGCCTTCAGCCGGGCGATCTGGCGGCGGGCATAGCCCGCGGCGGCGTTCACCTCCGACGGGCGCTTCGCCCGGGCCAGGCGGGCGTAGGCCTCCAGGGGCGCGTCCCCGTACCGGGGCTTGGTCTTGAGGCTCTGGAACTTCTCCCGGGTGGCGTCGGCCTTCTCCCGGGCCTCCTTCATCATCTCCCAGATGTCCTGAGAGACGTCCCGCTCCCCCTGGGACGGGGGAGTCCCCTGGCTCTGCCAGGCGGCAGCGGCGCGGTTGTTCACTTCCGAAACGCCCATGGCGGCTCCTCCCACTCAATATATAATCCCTATATTCTATATATCGGCAGGCCGCCGGAAAAGTGAAGAAATTCCCGAGGAAATTGTGGGAATTTTTTCCCGGGAGCCCTCTCCGGGACGGGCTAGAGGGTGTCTTCAAATTCCCGGAATGCTGGAGTGGGGCAGATTTTTTCGTCAGGCAAGGCGCTTCGGCGCGGGAATCCTGACGGATTTCAAGGCGAAGCAACGCGGCATGGCGGAAAAAGATGCCCTAAGACAGCGTTTTGGGAGTTTGAAGACACCCTCTAGGAGCTCCGGCAGGAAAAATTTTCGCCCCTGGGAAAATTTTGCGCTTTCTATTTGGAAAAATTGTGCTATAATGACATCAGAATGGGTGACCGGGGCCTTCCGCCGCCGGAACGGCGGCCCCCTCCGCCCGAGAAAAGAGGAGGTAAAAGAATGCAGACTAAGAAATTCCTGTCCCTTCTGCTGGCTCTTGCGATGATGTTCTCCCTGGCCGTCACCGCCGGCGCCGCGGAGGAGGAGGCGGCCAAGCCCCTGGAGGGCCAGATCGTCATCCTCCACACCAACGACGTCCACGGAGCCGTCGCCGGCTACGCCAAGGTGGCCGCCCTGAAGCAGTCCTTCCAGGACGCCGGGGCCTACACCCTGCTGCTGGACGCGGGCGACTACATCCAGGGCGACCCCACCGTCAGCGTCAGCCAGGGCAAAACCGCCGTGGAGCTG
>CAMXNV010000163.1 GCA_947245315.1 uncultured Oscillibacter sp.
CCGTGGGCCTGGAGAAGGCCTGGAAATACTGCGAGGAGCGGAACATGCCCCGCTTCGTCTACATCTCCAAGACCGACGAGGAAAACAGCGACTACAACGCCACCTTTGAGGCCCTCCGGGCCCGCTTCGGCAATAAGATCGCCCCGGTGGTGGTCCCCATCTGGGACGACAAGCACAAGGTCACGGGCATCATCGACGTGCTGAACAAACGGGCCTATGAGATGCAGAACCTCAAGCGGGTGGAGATCGAGGTCCCGGGAGACAAGGCGGACGTCATCGCCGAGTTTAACGACGCCCTGAAAGAGTCCGTGGCCGAGACCAGCGAGGAGCTGATGGAAAAATTCTTCGGCGGCGAGGACTTCACCTATGCCGAGATGATCCAGGGCCTGCGCCAGGGCGTCCGGGAGCTGAGCCTGTTCCCCGTCCTCTGCGGCTCCGCCATCAACTGCCTGGGCTCCCTGATGCTGATGGACAACATCGTGGACCTGCTGCCCAACCCCGTGGAGGGGAACTACCACAAGGCCACCAAGGCCGACGGAGAGGCCGAGGAGTTCGTGGTCTCCCCCGGCGGCGTGCCTATGGCCTTTGTCTTTAAGACCATCTCCGACCAGTACGGCAAGTACTCCTTCGTCAAGGTCCTCTCCGGCACCATCACGCCGGACATGCCCATGGTCAACGCCCGCACCGGCGAGAAGGTGAAGCTGGGCCGCCTCTACAGCATCCGGGGCAAGAAGACCAGCGAGGTCAAGGAGCTGGTCTGCGGCGACATCGGGGCCATTGCCAAGATGGACATCAAGACCGGGGACACCCTCTGCGACGAGCGTAAGGTGGTCAGCCTGAAAAATATCCCCTTTGCCGAGCCCTGCTATTCCGTGGCCATCCAGCCCAAGACCCGGGGCCAGGAGGACAAGATCGCCCAGGGCCTCAGCCGCCTGAACGAGGAGGATCCCACCTTTACGGTGACCAACAACGCGGAAACCCACCAGATGGTGGTCTCCGGCGCGGGCGACATGCAGATCGATGTGCTGGTCAGCAAGCTCAAGAGCCGCTTCAACGTGGAGGCGGAGCTGAAACCCACCCGGGTGCCCTACCGGGAGAAGATCCGCAAGACCGTCCAGAAGCAGGGACGGCACAAGAAGCAGACCGGCGGCTCCGGCCAGTTCGGCGACGTGTGGGTTCGGTTTGAGTATAATCCCGAGCAGGAGGAGATGGTCTTCGCCGAGGAGGTCTTCGGCGGCTCCGTGCCCCGGAACTTCTTCCCCGCTGTGGAGAAGGGACTGCGGGAGGCCTGCCTCCACGGGCCTCTGGCGGGCTATCCCCTGGTGAACCTCAAGGCCGTGCTGTACGACGGGTCCTATCACCCCGTGGACTCCTCGGAAATCGCGTTTAAGACGGCGGCGCAGCTGGCCTATAAGGCCGCTATGCCCGAGGCCAACCCTGTGCTGCTGGAGCCCATTGGAGAGCTGAAGGTGACGGTGCCGGAGAACTACACCGGCGACGTCATGGGCGACATCTCCAAGCGCCGGGGCACCCCCATGGGCATGGATCCTGTGGGCGACGGCACCCAGGTCATCACCGCCGAGGTTCCCATGGCCGAGATGGGGACGTATGCCATCGATCTGCGGGCCATGACCCAGAGCCGGGGCAGCTTTACGTTCCACTTCGTGCGTTATCAGGACTGCCCCCCTGCGGCCCAGGAGAAGGCGATTGCTGAGGCTAAGGCCATGGCGGAGGGCTGAGCAGGGGCTCCGCCCCTGCACCCCGCAAGCCCTTTGAAAAGGGCTTGAGCCCAAACTTTAAAAGGCGCCCCCGCTCTTCCGAGCGGGGGCGCCTTTGCTAGATTTGATTAGGTGTGATACTTGAGGAGCGTACCGACATCGGGGTCATCGGGTTCCGTACTCGGAGATCAGACGCGCTTCAACTTTTTTGATTGCTTCTTCGTCGCCAATATCTTTTAACGTCTCTAGAGTGTCTCTAACGCGATCATAAATTGGATTGTCCGTAATAACTCTTTCTCCTATTTTTCCCGTCGCCCGGGAACAAAACCGCCTTCTCTTCCGACTAAATAGGCAAAGGAGGCGGTTTTTATGAAAATCTACGGCATCCTGCTGGCCCTGTGCCTGTGTCTGTCCGCCTGCGGCGGCCCGGCGGAGGCTCCGGCCAGCGAAGCGCCAACCCCCGGCAGCCCGGCGGTCCAGGTGGAGAACCCGAAACAGTCCCCGCCCTCCCTGGCGGAGGACGAGGAGCCCACCATCCTCACCTGCCACATTGTGGACGGGGCGGAGGACGGGAACCTGCTCCTGGCGGAGCTGGGGGAGGGCCTCTATGGCGGTGCCGGCGTGTACCGCCTGAGCGTGAAGGACCTGCCGGTGACCCTGGACGGCCAGACGGCGGAGGCTCCGGCGCTGGAGGACGGCATGACGGTGGACGTGTCCTTCAACGGCGTGGTGATGGAGAGCTTCCCCGCCCAGCTGGGGGAGGTCTACGGCGTGACGGCCTGGTCCATCGGCACGGAGAAGAACCCCGGCGGGAGCTACTACGACCTCTGCGGGCTGTACCTCCAGGTGCTGGACGACCTGTGGGAGAAGGACAAGGGGCTGAACGAGAACATCACCATCGCCGGTCTGGACCTCTCCCAGGCCCCCGGGGAGCTAACCGAGAGCGAGAAAGCTGCCCTGGGGTGGCGCTTCGGGGAGACCCACGGCGTAGAGGTGGTGACGGGGACCTTTGACGAGCTGAAGGAGCAGGGCTATTTTTCCGCCTCCTCCGTCAGCACTCCCAAGCCGGGGGACGGGGAGGACAGCCCCCTCTGGTATCAATGGGAGGACGGGTGCCTGTTTTCCATCAAATCCAACGAAGAGATGCACGTGGAGGAAGTGTACTCCCTGCCGACAATCTTCTTCGACGCGGAGAAGTGGCGGTCGCCCCTGGGGGCGTACTGCTTCTATGACTGCTCCGCCGTTTGGCCGGAGTTCGGGACCTGGAGCGGCTACCAGATCGGCAGTGAAATGATCTCTTAACAGTGAGGAGTTAGGAGTTAGGAATTAGGAGTTAAGGACTGATGGGAGGAATCTGGATGAGACGGGTTGTCTTGTGCGTCTGCTTGCTGGCGGCGCTGCTTTTGTCCGCCTGCGCCGCCCCGGAGAAGGAGCCGGAGCTGACGGAGACGGAGGGCCGTCTTCTGCTGGCAATAGACGGGAAGGCCCTGCTGGTGACGGCGGAGGGGGAACCCATTGTCCTGTCCGTTCAGGCGGAGGGCGAGGACCCCTGGGCCGGGTTCCAGAGCGGGGACCGGGTGCGGGTAACCCATGACGGCATAGGGGAGACCTACCCCGCCCAGACGGGGGCCTACCAGTGGGAGCGCCTGGAGGCGGGAACGCTGGAGGACGTGCCGGAGGAGGTTCTGGAGTCCCTGGAGGGTCTGGGCTGGGACTTTGGCCGGGAGGTGCACGAACCGGCGGCGGAGCCCCAGACGGTGGCGGACCCGGTGACGGGCTACTGCGGCAACACGGTAACGGAGGTGACGCTGGAGGGGGAGACGTATTCCTTCTGGGGCGATGACTCCGTGACGCTGACGGATATTGTTATCAATCTGGATTATGACCCGGAGGCGGTTTGCAGGTGTCTGCCCGAGTTCACGGTGAACACGGAGTTTGGGGACGGCTACGGTGTGAACCTGACGGAGAGCTACGTCCGCTGTGAGGCCGGGCAAGCGTCCCTGACTGCGGAGCAGACGGAGGCGATCCGAGAGATCGTGGAGAGGAATTGCGGGGAGGGGTAAGGCCTCCTCTTTGAGGGGGTATCTTGGGCCGTCTATCGGAGGCGGGGTGCTCCCGGAGGGGCGGAAGAGGGCGGCCCCTACAAGGTGTTCTATCGATACATGAGAGGTTCCGGGAAGAACCCTCTCCGTCACGGCTACGCCGTGCCACCTCTCCCAAAGGGAGAGGCAAG
>CAMXNV010000164.1 GCA_947245315.1 uncultured Oscillibacter sp.
CCGCCCTTTTGCAGGGCGATGACCCCCGTCCGGGCCACCTCCAGGATGTTGAAGGGCCGCATCATGTCCTCGAACACATCCACCCGGTCCGGGGTGTCGGAGATCTCCAGGGTCATGGAGGTGGGGGAGATATCCGCCGCCTTGGCTCCGCAGATGTTGCAGATGGTCATGATATGCTCCCGGTTATTTTTATTGGCGCTCACTTTTATAATCATCAGCTCCCGGCCGATCATGTTGGACTCGTCCAGGGTCCGGACCTTGATGACCTCGATGAGCTTGTTCAGCTGTTTTTCCACCTGCTCCACCACGCTGTTCCCGTTGTCCACAATGATGGTCATCCGGGAGAGAGAGGGGTCGTCGGTGACGCCCACGGCCAGGGAATCGATGTTGAAGGCCCGGCGGGAGAAGAGGCTGGCGATCCGGTTCAGCACACCCGCCCGGTTCTCCACCAGGATGGAAATGGTCTGTTTCATGGTCCTCTCCTCCTCTATCAGTCAGTGGTCCGCCACTCGGGGCTGACCTCGGCGATCAGCAGCCCGGGCCCCTTCTCCGCCAGGAAGCGGTCCAGGGTCTCCTCCACCCGGGCCTCGTCCCGGAGGGTCCGGCAGGGGATGCCGTAGGCCCCGGCGATGGCGGCGAAGTCCGGGTCCCCGTCCAGGCGCACGCCGAAGGGCCCGTGGTAGGGCTCCTTGCTCTGGATCTGGTTCACCAGGCCCAGGACGCCGTTGCGGAGCAGCAGGATTTTCAGGTCAAAGCCGTGGGCCTTCACGGCGGCCAGCTCGTTCATGGACATCTGGAAGGACCCGTCGCCGCACACGGCCACCACCTGGCGGTCCGGCTGGGCGGTCTTCACGCCGATGGCGCAGGGGATGGCGTAGCCCATGGTGCCCAGGCCCCCGCTGGTGAGGAACCGGGCCCCCCGGAGGCGCAGGTGCTTGCAGGCCCAGATCTGGTTCTGCCCCACGTCCACGCAGACGGCGGCGTCCTCCCGCAGGCGCTCCCCCAAAAGGCGCAGCACCCGGCCCGGGAAGACGTAGCCCTCCTTGGTCGGATAGCCCCGGCCCAAGTTCGTCCTCCGGAGGTCCTGGAGCATCTCCCGCCACCCGGCGCAGTCCGCCTTGGCCCCCCGCTCCATGAGCTGGCCCAGGATGACCTTGGCGTTGCCCACCAGGGGCAGGGTGGACTGCATATTTTTCCCGATCTCCGCGGGGTCCACGTCGATGTGAATGTTGGCCATGCGGCGCTGGATCTCGTCCGGGGAGACGATGGCCCGGTCCGCCACCCGGGTGCCGATCATAATCAGCAGGTCCGACTTGGCCAGGGCCTTGTTGGCCGTGTTGTTCCCGTGGGCCCCGATCATGCCCATGTTCAGCGGGTGCTCCGTGGGCAGGAGGCTGAGGCCCATCATGGTGGTCACCACCGGGATGCCCGTCTCCTCGGCAAATTGGCGGAGCTCCGCCTCCGCGTGGGCCAGGAAGACGCCGCCCCCGGCGCAGATCACGGGCCGCTGGGCCAGGCCGATGGCCATGGCCACGTTGGCAATCTGCTTGTCGTTCCCCCGGACGCTGGGGTTGTATCCCCGGATATGGACCTCCTCGGGGAAGGTCACGTCCACCACCAGCTGCTCCTGCACGTCCACGGGGATGTCGATGAGCACGGGCCCCGGGCGGCCCGTGGAGGCGATGTGGAACGCCTCCTTCAGCACCTGGGGGAGCTGCCCCGCGTCCTTCACCAGGTAGCAGTGCTTGGTGAAGGGGGTCACCGCGCCGGTGATGTCCACCTCCTGGAAGATGTCCCGCCCCAGGAGATGGGAGGGTACCTGCCCCGTAATCGCCACCAGGGGGATGGAGTCCATATAGGCCGTGGCCACGCCGGTGATGAGGTTCGTGGCCCCCGGGCCGGAGGTGACGATGCAGACCCCCGTCTTCCCCGTCACCCGGGCGTAGCCCGAGGCCATGTGTCCCGCGTTCTGCTCCGTGCGGACCAGGGTGTAGTCCAGGTTCGGGTCCTCCCGCAGGGCGTCGGCGATGGGGCAGATGGTGGCCCCGGCGTAGCCGAAGACCCGCTCCACGCCCTCCCGGGCCAGGCCCTCCATGAGAATTTGCGCGCCTGTCATATCCATGCAATCAAGCTCCTTTCGCCCTCGTTGGGGAAACGCAAAAAGCCCGTGTCCCTCGTCGGGTCACGGACTTGCAAGAGTTCCGGTTTTCGGCGGCCACCGGGTTCAAACTGTTGGGGGGAAACCCGCGCCCTTGTTCTGCGCATGACCAAACGCACTATTCTCTTTCCGTACCAAAACTACCAGTACCAGAACCAGAATAATGTCAAGGCCCAGAATGCTGTTCAAAGCGGTGGCTGTCAACATCGTGTTCCCCCTGCCGCGGGTACGCGGCCGCTTTCCGTCCGGCGGAGGGGCCGGAACCCGGCCGCCGTCTTGTCTTGTTTTGTTATTATACATATCCCCCATGGAAAGCGCAACAAAAAAATCGGATACCCCGCCTTTTCCGGATGTTTTCACGAAAGGCAGGGCAAACTCTCAGGGTGTTTCCGTAAAAAATGACGAAGCTTTTCCCTCGATTTTCCATGGGTGCGCACATCCTTTTACCAGACAACGGCGGGCGGAGGCAAATTTTTTCCTCCCGCTTGTGCCCACCCGGCCCGGCTGGTATAATGGGAGGCGGAAAGACTTTGGCAGGAGCCCCCTCCGCCCAATCAAGAGGACAAGCTTGACATCACAGGCCCTTCGGGGCGAAAGGGAGATATTTATGAAGAAGCAATACGACGTCCTGGTCATCGGGCCCGTGTCCCTGGACCACAACATCGACTACCAGGGCCGCGAGCGCAAGGAGGTGGGCGGGGCCGTGGTGGCCTCGGGCTTCGCCGCCGCCAGGAGCGGGAACAAGACCGCCCTCTTTACCAAACTCAACCCCGCCGACGCCGACGTGGAGGCCCGCTTCGCCGGGTCCGGCGCGGACCTGTACTGGAAGCCCTCCCGGGCCACCTGCTCCATCCGGAACCAATATTTCACCGCCGACAAGGAGAAGCGCGCCTGCACCTCCATGGGCGTGTGCGATCCCTTCCGGTTCAAGGAGCTGCCGGACGTGGAGGCCACCGTCTACCACTTCGCCGGGCTGGTCTACGGCGACTTTGACGGGCCCCTCTTCGCCCAGGCCGCCCGGCACGGCAAGGTGGCCGTGGACGTGCAGTGTCTCCTGCGGCACGTGGAGCCCGACAGGTCCATGGCCTTCCACGACTGGGCGGAGAAGCGGGACTACCTGCCCTGTATCGACTACCTGAAAACCGACGCCGCCGAGGCGGAGATTCTCACCGGCCTCACGAACCGGGCCGAGGCCGCCAGGGTCCTCCACGGCTGGGGGGCCAAGGAGGTCCTCATCACCCACAACACGGAGGTCCTGGCCTACGACGGGGAACAGGTCTACACCTGCCCCATCAAGGCCCGGAACCTCTCCGGCCGGACGGGCCGGGGGGACACCGCCTTTGCCGGGTATATCACCGAGCGGCAGCGGGCGGGCGTCGAGGAGGCCCTGCTGTACTGCACGGCTCTGGTCTCCCTGAAAATGGAGACCTCGGGCCCCTTCCAGGGCACCCGGGAGGACGTGCTGTCCTATATTAAAGAATTTTACTAAGAATTTCCCCAAATTGTAAAACCAAACGGGGCGCTCAAGGTACTATTATTATAGATGCAAACGAAAGGAGCTTCCCCTATGAAAAAAATTCTCGCCCTCCTCCTGGCCCTGGCGCTGTGCGCGGGGCTGAGCGTCCCAGCCCTGGCCGCCGGGTTCTCGGATGTGCCGGCGGGGCACTATGCCGCCTCGGCCATTGACGCCTGTGTGGCTAAGGGCATCGTCTCCGGGTACGCC
>CAMXNV010000165.1 GCA_947245315.1 uncultured Oscillibacter sp.
GATGCGCCGGGCCTGGTCCTCCTTCACCCGGGCCACGATGGGCACCAGGTCCTTGGCGATCTGATCCCGGAAGGCGGCGCACTCCTTGGGGCCCCAGCAGTTGCGGCCCAGGCGGTCGTAGCCCAGGGGGATGAAGTTCTCATAGCCCATGGCCTTGCCCTGGGCGTCGCGGTTCTTCACCAGCTTGTCGTACAGCTCGTCCAGCTGCTCCCGGTGGTCCTCGAACCACTGGCCGCGGACCTCGTAGGCGGCCTTGCGGACCGCCCGGTCGGGGTCCTGCATGAAGGGCCCCAGCTTGGGCAGGGGAAGGGTCTCGCCCTGCCACTCCACCGTGGCGGAGGCGTAGAGCTTCTGGTACTCGCTGGTGAGCTTGTTCTCCTCCTGCATCAGCTCCATGATCTCGGGCTTCATGCACCGCACGGAGATCTCCATGTTCTTGAAGAGCAGCGTCCCGAAGCGCTCCTCCAGCTGGGGGCGGAATCTGGACTGGAGCAGGGCCCTGTCGATCTTCTGGTTCAGCTCCTGAAGGGCGGGATAGATCTCGTCCAGATAGTCGCTCTCCTTCTCATAGAACTCATCCCGGGTGTCGATGGTGTGGCGGACGTAGGCAATGGAGCAGTTGGTTCCCACCTCCTTGCTCATCTCCTCATAGGCCAGGTAGGCGTCGATCTGCTCCTGGGCGGACTGAGCGTTGGTGATGCGCTCCAGGATGGCGGCGGAGTCCTTCTGGATCTTCTCCAGATCCGGGCGGGTGTAGGGCATTTCGCTGAATTTCATACTGTTTCTCCTGTCTGTCAAATTTGAGGGTCTCCATTTATAATTGTGCCAGCACGGCCAGCAGGTACTCCCAGGTCCGGCGGACCGAGGGGATGGACAGCCGCTCCCGGGGGCTGTGGATGTCCCGCATGTCGGGACCGATGGACACCGCGTCCAGTCCCGGCAGCTTCTGGGCCAGCAGGCCGCACTCCAGACCGGCGTGGATGGTCTCCACCACCGGCTCCTTCCCGGTCCGCTCCCGGTAGACCCGGACCATCACGTCCCGCAGGCGGGACGCGGGGCGGTACTCCCAGGCGGGGTAGTCCCCCCGGCGGCTGAAGGTCCCGCCGCAGCCGTCCGCCAGGGCTTTCAGGGCCCCGATCAGCTTCTCCTTTTCCGCTCCGGCGGAGCTGCGTACGCTCCAGGTCAGCCGCAGCCTGCCCTCCTCCAGCCGGAGGATGCCCAGGTTCAGGGACGTGCGCACCTGTCCGGGGAGGTCCGGCTCCATGGCCTGTACGCCGTTGGGGGCGGAGAGGATGAGGCCGACGGCCTTGCGGGTGTCCTCCGGAGAGAGGGCGTCCGCCGGGGCATGGCTGGCCCAGGTGAAGGAGCAGACCGCGCCGGACTTCAGCTCGTGGAATTTTTCCGGCGCGTTCTCTGTCTGGTCCTCCGGCAGGACGAACACGGCTCTGGCCCGGTCGGGAATGGCGTTGTCCTGCTCGCCGCCGCAGAGGGACACCAGCCGGGCGTCCGGCAGTGCCTGGAGGCATTGGGCCAGCACGCGGTTGGCGTTGGGGATGCTTTTATGGATCTCCGCGCCGGAGTGGCCCCCGGGGAGGCCGGTGAGTTCCAGCGTGCAGAGCTTTCCGGAGGCGGGCCGCAGGGGCAGGGAGAGGGCCAGGTCGCACCGGGCTCCCCCGGCGCAGCCCACGGTCAGCACGCCCTCGTCCTCGCTGTCCAGATTGATGAGCGTCCGGCCCTGCAAATCGGAGCAGTCCAGTCCGGCGGCGCCCAGTAGGCCAATCTCCTCGTCTGCGGTGAATACCGCCTCAATGGGCGGGTGGGGGATGGCGTCATCGTCCAGCAGGGCCAGCATCATGGCTACCGCCGCGCCGTCGTCGCCGCCCAGAGTGGTGTTTTCCGCCCGCAGCCAGTCGCCGTCCAGGACCAGCGTCAGAGGGTCCTTTTCGAAATCGTGGTCTGTGCCGGGGGACTGGACGCATACCATGTCCGTGTGCCCCTGGAGGATCACCGCCGGATGTCCCTCATAGCCGGGGGAGGCGTCCTTCCAGATGACCACGTTGCCCAGTTCGTCTCGGCGGCAGCGGAGGCCCCGCGTTCTGGCGAAGTCCTCCACCCACGCGCTGACGGCATCCGTGTGCCCCGACTCCCGGGGGATGCGGCTCAGTTCCTCGAAAAACCGGAATACGTTCCCGGGCTCCAGATGGGATAAGACAAAGTTTTCCATGGTTTTTCCTTCTCCTTGTTGTGGTTATTCCCGGCGATTTGCACGGATAAACGGCTCGTCGATCCGGGTATCCGTCAGCAGCGCGTATTTTTTCGGACGGCGGTAGGCGTTGCCGTGGACCTCGCGCCCACGGTAGGCCCGCAGCATATCCAGGTCCAGTCCGGCCACGCAGACGCCCTCCTCCCCGCCCGCCTGGAGCAGGCAGGTATCCCGGGAACCCTCCGCCTCCGGCAGGTAGGCTACGCCGTCAAATACGCTGGAGCCGCCGTTGCAGTCCGGAACGGAGTCCGGGTAGCTGCAGGTGGCGACGGCCAGCATGTTCTCGAAGGCTCTGGCCCGCAGCTGGGACAGGCGGTTCAGCTCCATGGGGCAGGCGTTGGGGGTCAGGATCAGCTCCGCGCCCTTGAGCATCAGGAGCCGGGCGCTCTCCGGGAACTCCCGGTCGTAGCAGATCATGGCACCCACCCGGACTGGGCCACGGGCGGTGTCCAGGTCCGTCACATAGAAGTCCTCGCCGGGGGTCAGATTCCGTTCCACGTCGAAATCGCAGGTGTGGACCTTGGCGTAGGTCAGCTTCCGTTCCCCGAAGCGGTCGAAGAGGACCAGCGTATTCCTGGGGCCGCCCTCCCAGGCTTCCAGCAGCGTGACGCCCACGGCCATGTCCAGCTCTCCGGCCAGACGGCCGAAGGCGCGGACAAATTCACTTTCAGCGGAGATCGCCTCGGCCTTCCACTCCTCCACGGGGCGGTCGTAGATGCGGTATCCGTTACTCCACATCTCGGGGAACAGGGCGATGTCCGCTCCCAGCTCCTTCGCCCTGCGGCAGGCGGCGGTCCCCTTCTCCAGATTTCCCTCCAGGCTGTCTGTGGGCGCGATCTGGAGCAGGGCGATGTTCAGAAGATTCATAAAGTACTCCTTTCCTTCGAATGCAAGGGCTGACCCGTCAAAAAGCCCTCCGAGGCGTTGGGCGGGCGGAGCCCGCCATAGCCCCGAGGCCGCCTTTGGCGGCACCACGGGAATTTCGCCGCCGGAGCGGCGAAATAAATTTTAATCGTTTTTCCGGGGGCGTGTACCTCGGAAAAACTCTTTGCGCGGAGCGAGCGTCGAATTGTGCGCCAAAGGCGCACAACCGCGGTGCAGAGCGAAGCGGGGCGGCCACTCACTCAAAAAGTGGCAAAACCACTTTTTTGACACGCAGAAGCCCCCATCCGCAAAGCGGATGGGGGCTTGAAGAGACTTTATTCCGTCACGTAGGGCAGCAGAGCGATCTGACGGGCGCGCTTGATGGCCTCGGTCAGCTGGCGCTGATGCATGGCGCAGGTGCCGGTGGTCCTGCGGGGCAGGATCTTGGAGCGCTCGGAGATGAAGCGGCGCAGCTTGGCGGCATCCTTATAATCAATATGCTCGCACTTGTCTACGCAGAACTGACAGACCTTTCTCCGCTTCCGGGGAGCGCCGGAGCGGGCAGGCCGGTTTTCACGATCCATAGGCATGGTTCTCTATACCTCCTGTTAGCGTATCGCGCCCCAGGGGCGCGACCAAAAAATTCGCGGTTCGTCCGCTCTGCAGCGAACGGTGTTGCCGCGGTGTGTCAGGCAGCGGCCCCTCTCAGAAGGGAAGGTCTCCGTCCTGATCGTCGATCTCCGCAAAGCCGGAG
>CAMXNV010000166.1 GCA_947245315.1 uncultured Oscillibacter sp.
TACTTCTTTTTCTCTCTTCCACCGTGCACGGCGCATTCTCTTTTTTTCTTCCTGGAAGAAAAAGAGAGAATGGGGGGTGCATTGCACCAGCCATCGCTGGTTGCCAGGCCTCCCCGCCCGCAAGGGCGAGCACCAGCCCCCTCCCCGCCGGGGGAACAAAATACGCAAAATCCCCCTTGATAAATTAGAAAAGATAGTGTATGATAAGTTTGATTTTTGATAAATTAGGAGGAAGCCGTTATGAGCAAAACCGCTAGCATGGTCATGAAAATCATTGGCGCCAGCCTGGCCCTGGCCGCGTTCATCTGCCTGCTGATCGGCGGCTGGCACGACCTCAGCGTCGGCTACTGCGGCATGAAGAAGCGCCTGTCCCAGAGATTCAGCTCCGAGTATGACGATTACGCGGACGAGGAACTTTACGAATAAGAGCGTTTCCCCGCCCGCGCTCCCCGGCTGCGGGGCATTGGGAAAACAAGCCGCGAGAGGAACCCGCCCGGGTTCCTCTCGTTTCGCTCACCCGAGAAAAACCCCTTGTGATTTTCCCAAAAATATTATACAATACATTCCAGGGCCCCCTCCCGGGGCTCCTCTCAAATGAAACCGCGGATGAAATCCGTCATGGAGGTCAAGCATGGAACAAAAGAAAGCATTCCGCATCGGAAAACTCAACATCATTGACATCATCGCCGTGGCCCTGATCCTGGCCGTGGCCCTCTACGCCGCCGCCCGTATCCTGAACCGGGGCGGAACCATCGAGGTCCCCACCATGGAGATCACCTACGTGGTCCGGGTCCAGAACGTGGCCACGGAGCTCTACGAGACCTCAAAGGCAAATCTGCCCTCCCCGCTGATGGCCTCCGGGGCCCGGCTCAACGGGCGGATCGAGTCCGTGGAGATGACTCCCTATCTGGTCCTGGGCCCTGACGGGGAGTGGTACGAGGACCCGGACCATGTGAACCTCTACTTCACCTGCACCGCCACCGTCCCCCAGGAGGAGGTCATGACCACCAAGGTGGGCGAGCAGGAGGTCCGCATCGGAAAGACGGACTACATCATGAAAAGCGAGACGGTAGAGTTCCAAAACGGCACCGTCATCGATGTCCAGCGCTAACTTTTCTTGAAAGAAAAGTTACAAAAGAACTTTAGCGCGCTTCGGTGGTCCGGTGGTGATCCGGGCCGGAGCGACGGCGACGCAGAAGTGCGAAGGAGGAAGCGGCCTTGAAAAAGAGAGTTTTTGCGCTGTTGGTTTTATTGGCCCTGATGCTCTGCGGCTGCGGAGCGGCGGCGGCCCCGGCTATGTACATACAGCCGGCGGAACTAGACGAGAAGGAGGAGGCCGTGGCCAAGCTCCTGGGGGCGGACACGGATCAGCACCTCTTTGATGTCGTACTGGACGGCACGGCGAAAAAAGTGAGTGTGAATACCTATAAGCTGGTGGACGGCGCGTGGGAGCTCATCACCGGCGGCGGGGGCATGGCCTTGCAGGAGGGCGCGAAGGAGGGCCGCATGGCCTTCGGCTTCGAGGACCTGCGGGGCGAGTACCGGGAGGCTCTCCAATTCGGGAAGGACTTCACGGCGGTGAAGTACGGCTCCGACAATACGGACGAGGAGCCCGGCCTGGGTCGGGGGATTGCGCTCCTCTCCAACCAGACGGAGATTGTCTATGGGCAGGAGATTCCCCTGGCGCTCCAGATCAACACCGCGAAAAACGAAGTTCTCCTCTATAACATGGAGTACTTCTTCCAGCCGGAGGAGTATGAGAAGCTGGACTATGAGCATGTATATGCCCTGACGGTGACGTTCAGCCAGGAGCCCCTTTCTTGAAAATAATCAACCCGGCGGGCCTTGTGCGGTCCGCCGGGTTTTGTTTTTCCTGGCAAAGCGAAGGGTTCGGGAAAACGATTCGTAGGGGCCGCCCCTACGCTCCGTCTTCCGGTAGAACATCGTGTAGGGGAGGGGCTCTGTCCCCTCCCGTTCTCTTGAAAATGCCAAGCTCCCAGGAAACGGGGCGGGGCAGAGCCCGCCCCCTACGGCCCGTCTTCCGGTAGAACACCATGTAGGGGAGGGGCTCTGTCCCCTCCCGTTCTCTTGAAAATGCCAGGCTCCCGGGAAACGGGGCGGACCTATGTGTCCGCCCTTTTCCGCCGAACCCGCTTGCCGGTTAAAGGGCGCACTTCCCCCGGGCCATATACTTTCCCTCAGGCTGGGAGGTCAGCACGTTCCCATTCTCCACGGCCAGCCGCCCCCGGAGCCACACCTGGCGGATACCGCCGTCGGTGGCGAAGCCTTCGTAGGGGGTGTACCCGGCGGCGGACTCGCAGTCCTCCGCCCGGATCACGTGGCCGCCGCTGGGATCGTAGACCACGATATCCGCGTCGCTCCCCGGCTGGAGGGCCCCCTTCCGGGGGAAGAGGCCGTAGAGCTTGGCCGGGTTCTCGCTGAGGAGGCGGCACATCTGGGCCACACTGATCTTCCGCCTGGCCACGCCGCAGGACCACATCAGCTCCCCCCGGTTCTCCACCCCGGGGAGGCCCCCGGGAATCTTCGTGAAGTCCTCCCGGCCCAGGGCCTTCTGCTCCAGGGTGAAGGAGCAGTGATCCGTGGAGACGGTCTGAATCTCCCCCCGGCGGAGGGCTTTCCAGAGGACGTCCTGCTCCTTCCGGTCCCGCAGGGGCGGGGCGCAGACGTACCGGGCGGCGTCGTAGAAATCGTCCTGGTAGTACAAACTCTCGTCCAGGGTCAGGTAGTGGGGACAGGTCTCCACGTAGACGGTCTGGCCCCGCTTCCGGGCCCGGAGGACCTCGCCCAGCGCCTCGCCGTTGGTGAGGTGGACGACGATCACCGGGGCCTGGGCCGCCTGGGCAATGCGCAGAAGCCGTCCCACCGCCTCCGCCTCCAGATAGGGCGGGCGGGTCTGGGGGTGGCTGGCGGGGGAGAGCTCCCCCAGGGCCTTCTTCTCGGCGATCATGCCGTCGATGACCCCGGCGTTCTCGCAGTGGACGCCGCAGACGCCGCCCAGGGTCCGCAGCTCCTTCAGCGCCCAATAGAGCTCCCGGTCCCCCAGCAGCATAGCGGGGTAGGTCATGTAGAGCTTGAAGGAGGAAATGCCCTGGGCGAACATGGCGGGGAGCTCCGCCCGGATGCTCTCATTCCAGTCGTCGACGGTCATGTGGAAGCCGTAGTCGCAGAAGGTCTTTCCCCCGGCCTTCTCCCGCCAGCGGGCGAGGCCCGAGGCCAGGGACTCCCCCTTGTCGGGGGTGGCGAAGTCGATGACGGTGGTGGTGCCTCCCCGGAGGGCCGCCCGGCTCCCCGAGGCAAAACCGTCGGCGGTGACGGTGCCGGCCACCTCCAGGTCAAAGTGGGTATGGGCGTCGATGAAGCCCGGGAAGAGGACGCAGCCCGTGACGTCGATGACCCGGTCGGCCTCAGCCTTGAGGCCCCGGCCCAGGGAGACGATCTTTTCACCCTCCACCAGGAGATCGGTCCGGCGGATTCCCTTGCCGGAGACGAGGCTGCCGCCCTTGAATAATGTGCGCATATGCTGTCCCTCCGTCCTGTTGTAATATCCTTGCGGACAGTATACCATAGGTTGGAGGGAATTGCTAGTCCCCCCTTGGCAGGGGAGGGGGGATTGTACTCGCCCTTGCGGGCGGGGGGGATTTCAGCCAACTTGATGGCTGGTGCAATGCACCCCCCATTCTCTCTTTTGCGAAAAGAGAGAATGCGCCGTGCACGGTGGAAGAGAGAAAACGGGGGGCGCGCCTGAATGATCGGCGGAGCCGGAATGACTTCCCACGCGATTTT
>CAMXNV010000167.1 GCA_947245315.1 uncultured Oscillibacter sp.
CCTGGGAGAGCTCCTTCCAGCCGTTGACGGCCACATAGCCGTCCCGGGCGTCCACCCCCACGGCGATCTGGTCCCCGTAGGTCCGGGCCATGCGGGCCGTAAACGCGAAATCCTTGACGGCAATGGTGCCCAGGATGCAGCGGCTCACCCCCAGGTCCAGGTACTGCCGGATCCGCTCCTCGGTCCGGATGCCGCCCCCCACCTCGATGTAGAGGCCCCCCTGCCGGGCGATGGCGGCGATGCTGTCGAAGTTGGCCAGGGTGCCGTCCCGGGCCCCGTCCAGGTCCACCACGTGGAGATACCGGGCCCCGGCGTCCAGGAAGGCCCGGGCCTGGGCCCGGGGGTCCTCGCCGTAGACGGTCTCCTGGTCATAGTCCCCCTGGTAGAGGCGGACCACCCGGCCGCCCCGCAGGTCGATGGCTGGGAAAATCTGCATGTTCTCGCTCCTTTCCTCAGGCCCTGACCTTGCAGGTCAGCTCCTCCGCCTCCAGGCAGAGGACCTGGGTCTTCTCCAGGGCCGCCGGGTCAAACTCCCACTGGTCCCGGCCGGTGAGGCGGGCCATGATGGCCCGGAGGCCCGCCTCCTTCTCCTCCCGGCGCTCCAGCAGCCTCACCGGGCCGCCGCCCATGACGCACTGGTAGCGGGCGGAGTGGTTGCAGGCCATGGGGCCCCGGATCAGCTCGTGGCCCGTGTCCATCTCAAAGGCCGCCCAGCCGGTCTTCCGGACCAGGTCGATCTTCCGGCCCTCAGAGGCCCCGTGGAAGTAGAAGGTATAGCGGCCCTCCCGCTCCACAAAGCCGAAGTCCAGGGGGACAATGTACGCCCTCCCCCCGTCGCAGAAGCCCAAACGGCAGCAGTCACAGGCGGCGATGATCTCCCGGATTCTGGCGGCGTCGGTCACCGCGCGGTCGTCTCTTCTCATAGTAATTCTCCTCTCTCAAAGCTCCGCGAAAGCCCGCAGCAGCCGCAGCCCCGCGTCCCCCGACTTCTCCGGGTGGAACTGGGTGCCCCAGACGTTCCCCCGGCGGACCGCGCCGGTGACGTCCACATTCCCGTAACGGGAGGTCCCCAGGGTGCTGTCCGCGCAGCCCCGGGCGTAAAAGCCGTGGACGTAGTAAACATATTCCCCATTCTCGAAATACTTGTACAGGGGATCGTCCCGGACGATCTCCAGGCTGTTCCAGCCCATGTGGGGCACCTTCAGGGTCTTGTCCTCCAGGTCCTCCCCCAAAAAGGCCACCTCCCCGGGGACCAGCCCCAGGCCCGGGTGCTCCCCGTACTCAAAGCTCCGGTCAAACAGGAGCTGCATCCCCAGGCAGATGCCAAGCAGGGGCTTCCGCTCCGCCTCCTCCAGCAGCACGGGCACCAGGCCCGTCTCGTCCAGCTTGGCCCTGGCGTTCCCAAAGGCCCCCACGCCGGGGAGGATGATCCGCTCCGCCTGCCGGAGCTCCTCCACCCGGCCGGTGACCCGGGCCTCCGCCCCCAGGCAGCGGAGGCTGGATTGCAGGGAAAACAGGTTCCCCACGCCGTAATCTACAATCGCAATCATCTCACAGCAGCCCTTTCGTGCTCGGAATCTCATCCAGGTGCTTGGGGTCCAGGGCCACGGCCTGTTTCAGCGTCCGGCCCAGGCCCTTGAACACCGCCTCTAAAATGTGGTGGGTATTCTCCCCCGCCAGCTTCCGGACATGGAGGGACCCGGGGCAGTTCCGCACGAAGCCCAGCCAGAACTCCTGTCCCAGCTCCGTGTCGAAGTCCCCCACCTTGGCGGCGGGCAGATCCACCGCCCAGCCCAGGTAGTCCCGTCCGCTGAGGTCCACGGCGCTGAGGACCAGCGTCTCATCCATAGGCAGCAGGAACTGCCCGTAGCGGACAATGCCCCGCTTGTCCCCCAGGGCCTCCTGGAAAGCCATCCCCAGGCAGATGCCGGTGTCCTCCACGGAGTGGTGGTAGTCCACCTGGGTGTCCCCCCGGCAGTCCAGGGTGAGGTCAAAGTCCCCGTGCCGGGCGAAGAGCTCCAGCATGTGGTCCAAAAAGCCGCAGCCGGAGGCGATCTCCACCTTTCCGGTTCCGTCCAAGTTCAGGGAGAGCCGAATTTGGGTCTCCCGCGTGTCCCGCTGTATGCTCGCGGTGCGCATGGCGTTCCCTCCTTACTCTCCGGCCAGCAGCCGGTCGATCCGCTCCGTCAGGGCCTCCATCTGCTCCCGGGAGCCGATGGTGATCCGGCAGAAGTCCCGGATCCGGTCCTTGTCGAACCAGCGGACCAGGATGCCCTTCTCCTTCAATCGCCGGTACAATTCCCCGCCGGGAATCCGGTCCGGCTTGGCGAAGATGAAGTTGGCGGAGGAGGGCAGGACGGTGAAGCCCCTGCGCTCCAGCGCCTCCACGGTCCAGGCCCGGTTCTCCCGGACGGCCCGGCAGCAGGCTTGGAAATACGCCTCATCCTCCACGGCGGCGGCCCCCGCCAGCAGGCTGAGGCGGTTCACATTGTAGGGGTTGAAGCTGTACTTCACCCGGTTCAAGTCCGCGATGAGCTCCCGGTCCCCCAGGGCGAAGCCCACGCGCCCCCCGGCCAGGGAGCGGCTCTTGGACATGGTCTGGGTCACCAGCAGGTTCCCGTACTCCCGGACCAGGGGCACGCAGCTCTCCGCCCCGAAGTCCACATAGGCCTCGTCCACGATGACCACCCGCTCCGGGTCCCGCTCCAGCAGCCGCCGGACGTCCGAAACGGGAACTGTCATGCCCGTGGGGGCGTTGGGGTTGGCGATGACCACGGTGCCGGGGAAGTCCAGGTAGTCCTCCACACTCAAAGAGAAGTCCTCCCGCAGGGGGACCCGTTTGGCCTCCAGCCCAAAGAGGGCCGCCTGGGCCTCATAGAAGCCATAGGTGATATCGGCAAAAGCCGCCCCTTTCCCCTCCCCGCAGAAGGCCCGGAAGGCGAAGGCCAGAATCTCGTCGGACCCGTTGCCGGAGATCACGTTCTCCGGGTCCAGGCCATAGCGCCCGGCAATGGCGGCGTTCAGGGCGGCACAGGTGGGATCGGAGTAAAGATAGAGCTTTTCCACCTCCGCCCGGGAGAGGGCCTCCAGCACCTTCGGCGAAGGGGGGAAGGGACTCTCATTGGTGTTCAGCTTGATGTACTGCTGGTCCCGGGGCTGTTCGCCGGGGGTGTAGGGATCCAGCCGCAGGGCTTCGGGGGAGAGAAATCTGCTCATAAAGAAACCTTCTTTCAGTTAGGAGTTAGGAATGAGGAGTTAGGAGTTTCCCGAGTTAAGATACAACTCCTAACTCCTAACTCCTCATTCCTAACTATTAATAGGTGTGGTCTTCTTCCCGGTACCGGACCGGGAGATCGAAGCCCGCCAGCAAGTCAATCAGGGCTTGCAGCTGCTCCTCCGGCAAATTGTGGCAGGAGAGGCTCAGCACGTGATTCGGCTCCGGGTTCTTCCGCCCGCCGTACCAGAAGGCCCAGAAGAGGACGTCGCTCCAGGGGTTTGGCTGGTCCAGGCCGTTCATGCGGAGGGAGTGCGTGTGGTCCGGCTTATAGCCGGCCGCCGCCCACGGATGCTCCTGAAAGCCGGGGACAGACCGGATGGCCTCCGTGATCTCCGCCCAGGGCAGGGGCTCCAGGGCCTTCATCTGGTTGCCCAGGCGATATTTTTCGTACACCGTTTTGGGGTCCAGCGCCGCGCCGGGCTTGGGACGGTAGAATACCAGGTCCACGTTGGTCACCGGCGGGTAATCCCCGTGGAAGAGGAAGTAGACGGTTTCATCCACAGAGTTGTGGCTGGAGAACT
>CAMXNV010000168.1 GCA_947245315.1 uncultured Oscillibacter sp.
GGGGCGGGACGGAGCCCGCCCCCTACAATAAATCTGCGAATAGGACATTCCCTTTTTGGGGGGAGTGTCCGGACGCGCATTTTATAAGAAAACACCCTGTAGGGGCGGGGCTCTGTCCCCGCCCGTTCTTACGGAACTGCTCAGCTTCCGGTAGACGGGGCGGGACAGAGCCCGCCCCCTACAGAATGAAATCCGCAGATGGGACGCTCCCTTTTTCGAAAAGGCGGACCTTCCCCCGGGTCCGCCTTCGGAGCCCCTCAGCCGCCATAGGGGGCCAGCAGCGCCTGCTCCTCCGGGGAGAGGGCCTCCAGGGCGGCGGCGAAGGCCTCCGGGTCCGCCTCGCGCTGGCTCCGGAGGATGTCGCCCAGGGGGGTGGAGAAATCGCTCCGGGTCTCCCGGGTGGCCAGGTAGAAGGACATCACCAGCCGGGTCCGGTCCTGCTGCCGGTCTCCCACGGCGGCCTCCGCCACGGCGTCCATCAGGGGCTGGAACCAGTCGGAGCCGTACATATACCGGCCCAGCGCGCCCCAGTTGTCGGCGGTGGCCTCGCCCCCGCAGTTCAGCAGGTCCATGCCGTCCACTTCCTCCGGCCGGAATTCCAGGTCCAGGACTATCCTCTGGAGCCGCTCGTTCCGCTCTATGTATCCCTGGTCCACCCCTCCGGGGGCCAGGAGGAAGCTGCCCTCGGCGGTTTCGTGGCCGAAATAGTCTGCCACAAAGGCCGCCGCCGCTCCAACGGGGTCCAGCAGCTCCGGGTGCTCCCCGGCGTCGCACTGCTCCTGGAGCTCGGCGTAGTATTCGGCGGCGGGCTTGCCGCTGTCGGGGAAATAGAGGTATTGATTGCCGTGCCCGTCCAGCCACTGGTCCACCGCCCAGATGCCGCCCTCGCCCTGCCGGGCGGGCTGGTGCAGGAGGAGCTGGTCGTAGATACGGGTGTCGCCGTCTTTGAGAAAATAGGGATAGTATTTCAGGACGACGTGGTCCCCGCCGTCGTCCAGCTGGCCCAGGAAGTCCTGGACGGAGAAGGACTGGAGGTTGTTCCGGGTGAGGAAGTCCTCCCGGACCTGGGAGCCCAGCTCGCAGAGCTTCTCCCACATAGGCCAGTCCGGGTGGTCCGAGACGCTTTCGGCATCCGGGCGGTAGAACTGCACGTCGGTGGGATAGGTGTAGGCATAGTAACGCTCCCCGTCGGTGGCAAAGACGTCGAGGCCGGAGCCGTCGGAGCTGATGTGCTGCTCAAAGGCCGCCTGGTCCATCACCAGGAAGCCGAAGAGGAAGCCGCCCCCGCCGCCGTACTCCTCCATGGCGGCCTCGTAGGAGGCCCTTTCGTAGACGGAGATCAGGGGCTTCCAGCTCTCCCCGGCGTCGGGGAAGTCCGTATCCACCAGGAGCAGGTCCAGGTATTCATTGGGCAGGGCCGCCTCCAGCCCGCCGCAGTCGTAGACGGTGACGTCCCCGCCGTCCTCCTGGGCGGGCGGGTTCTCCGGGGCCGGGGCGGCGTCCGGCCCGCCCTCCGGGGAGGGCCCCCCGCAGGCGGACAGGGCCAGCAGGCAGCCCAGCACCAGGGCAAAGATCTCAATACGGCGCATGAAAAGGACTCCTTTCTCTTTGTTTACGCAGCGTTCATATTTTCATATGGAATTAGTATGACAGTTCCGGCGGGGGAAGTAAACCACAAAGGCAAAACAAAAGGTAACAAACCGGAAACAAAAATCCGGCTGCTTCCGGAGTTGTGCCCGGAGGGCAATTGTGGTATACTACCGTAAAATGGCGGGGGTTTCCCTCGCCGGACACGGGAGGTCTTGCCCCATGAAGCTCATGGTCATCGACGGAAACAGCATCCTCAACCGGGCCTACTACGGCATCCGGCCCCTGACAACCCGGGACGGGCTTTACACCCACGCGGTCTTCGGCTTCCTCACCACCCTGCTGCGGCTGGAGGGGGAGGAGGCGCCGGACGCCCTCTGCGTCACCTTCGACCTCCACGCCCCCACCTTCCGCCACAAGGCGGACGCCGCCTATAAGGCCACCCGGAAGCCCATGCCGGAGGAGCTGAGGATGCAGGTGCCGGTGCTGAAGGAGGTGCTGGACGCCCTGAACATCCCCCGCTACGAGCTGGAGGGCTGGGAGGCCGACGATCTGCTTGGCACCATCTCCCGCAGGTGCGCCGCCGCCGGATGGGAGTGCGTGGTGGTCACCGGGGACAAGGACAGCCTCCAGCTCATCGACGGCTATACCAAGGTGAAGCTGGTCTCCACCCGCATGGGCCAGACCACCACCGTGGACTACACCGGGGAGGTCTTCCGGGAGAAGTACGGCTTCGACCCCATTCACATGATCGACCTCAAGGCCCTGATGGGGGACAGCTCCGACAACATCCCCGGCGTCAAGGGCGTGGGGGAGAAGACGGCCATGGGCCTGGTACAAGTGTATGGCTCCATCGACCGGCTCTATGCCGCCATGCCGGAGATTGTCACCGCCCCAGACACTCCCGCCAAGCCCGGCGTGGTGAAGAAGCTGGCGGAGGGGGAGGAGGACGCCCGGCACTCTTATTGGCTGGCCACCATCGTCACCGACGCGCCCCTGGTCTTTCAGCCGGAGGACTGCCGACGAACGGCCCCGGGCCCTGAGGCGTATCCCCTGTTTTTAAAGCTGGAGTTCACCAAGCTCATTGAAAAATTCGGCCTCAGCGCCGGGGCCGCCCCTGCCCCGGAGACCCGGAAAAAGGCCGCCGCCGTGGTGGAGACGGTGACGGAGAGCGCCCGGGGGGAGGAGCTGCTGGCCCTCTGGAGAGAGGCGGACCACGTGTCCCTGCTGGCCCTGCCGGACTGCTCCGCCGTTGGGGTTTACTGCGAGACGGGGGAGGGCGGCAGCCTGATGGCGGAGCTGTTCTTCGAGCGCTACCAGGGGGACTGGAACGGCCTGCTGGAGGCCCTGTTCTCGGAGGAGGTCAAAAAGGTCTCCCACAACGTCAAGGACCTGACCCGGGCGCTGCTGGACAACGGCCTCCCGGCGGAGGGGTTTGTCTTTGACACCGCCCTGGGGGCCTACCTGCTGGACGCCACGGCGGGAAGCTATGACCTCCAGCGCCTGTTTGTCGCCTACTTCAACGAGGAGTTGCCGCAGCCGTCGTACCTGGAGCCGGACGCCTTCTCCCTCCTGGGGAACGGAGAGGCCGCCGCCTCCCTGGACAGCCATGTCACGGCGGTGGAAGCCCTGTACGGCGTGCTGGCCCCCAGGCTCCGGGAGCGGGGCCAGTGGGAGCTCTTTGAGACCGCCGAGCTGCCCCTGTGCCGGGTGCTGGCGGAGATGGAGCGGGCGGGCTGCGGCGTGGACGCCCGGGCCCTGCGGGACTTCGGCGAGAGCCTGTCCGCCCGGATGGCGGACCGGGAGGCGGCCATTTACGAGATGGCCGGGGGGACCTTCAACATCAACTCCCCCAAGCAGCTGGGCGAGGTGCTGTTTGAGCGCCTGGGCCTCCCCCACGGGAAGAGGACCAAGACCGGCTGGTCCACCAACGCCGACGTGCTGGAAAAGCTCCAGCACCCCATAGTGGACGCCGTGCTGGAGTACCGGCAGTACGCCAAGCTGAAATCCACCTACGCCGACGGGCTCCTCAAGGCCCTGGACCCCGACGGGCGGGTGCGGACCCGGTTCCAGATGACCGTCACCGCCACAGGCCGCCTCAGCTCCACGGAGCCGAACCTGC
>CAMXNV010000169.1 GCA_947245315.1 uncultured Oscillibacter sp.
TTTGCCGTGCCCTCTGTTATTACATGCTTCCCAGCAGCTCCACGCAGCGCTCCCGGTACATCTCCTGCACCCAGGGAAGCTCCCCCAGACCGGTGAAGACGCACGAGACGGTATGCCCCGCCGCCTCCAGGCGGCGCTTCCAGGTATCCGCCATATCGCTGCGGGCGTGTTCCCCCGCGACCAGCATCAGGGGGACCAGGCGGATATGCCGGGGGCCTCCTGACGCAAGCTGGCGGACCACATCCTCCAGGGCGGGCCAGCCCTCCACGGTGCCTACCGGCATGTCCTCACGGCCCTCCAGACGCAGGGCGGTCTGGAGGGCGGGATAGACCGCGTTGGCGAAATGCTCCGTGCCATGGCCCAAAAGAACCACCGCTCCGCCGTCCTCCTGCGGGTACGTCTCGCCAAGTCCGGCGGCGAACCGCCGGAGGTCCGCCGTGTCCGCCAGCAGGGGGCGGCCCACGGTCAGGGCGTCAAATCCGCCGGAGAGGGCTTCCGCTTCGGCCCGGAGCCTGTCATATTCAAAGCCGTAGAGCAGATGGGTGGGCTGCACCGCCGCCCGGCGGACGCCTTTGGAACGCAGCCGCTCCAAAGCCTCCGGCAGACTGGGCACATCCTCCCCCCGCTTGGCGAGGATGCGCCGGATGGTGGGGCTGGTGAAGGCCCGGACCGCCTCCCAGTCCGGGGCGGTCCGCCTCAGGACATCTTCCACCGCCGTGACGGCCCTGCGGGCCTCCGGGACGCTGGTGCCGAAGCTGACAAGGACTAATCCACCCCTCATATCAACCGGCAATGCCCCGGAAACGGAAACGGAAGGTCATTTCCTCCTCCGGAAGCAGATACTCGGGGCGGGGCTTGGCGCCCCAGCTGTCGTCCCCGCCAAGACCCATCTGCATGGCGGAGGCGCGAATCACCGTATGGTGGACGGCGGGCAGCTCATGGGGATGGGCGGCGTTCTCCAGCTCGGCGGGGGTCCAGGGCAGGGCGGAGAAGTTCATTCCGTCGCCCTCGAACAGCAGGCCCAGACCGTCCTCGTCCGTGACGGCGGCCCAGCGGACATTGGCGTGGTTCCCGCACTCCTGTGGCTTCAGGTAGGGGGCAAGGCTCGCCTCCGCAGTGGTCTCCCAGACGCCCAGCTTTCCGCCGGACTGCCGGTCCCAGTAGGTAGGTTCCGGGCCGGGGCCGTACCAGCGCAGGCGGTGGAAGTCCGCGTCCATTTTCAGCGTCACGCCGAACTCCGGAGCGGGCCCCAGCACCTTGGGAGCGTCGGAGGACAGGGTGGTCTCCACCGTGCCGTCCGCAAACACCCGGAAGGACAGGCGGCAGGAGGCCGCGGGAGTGGTGGGCATCTGGTAGAGATAGGCCATCTCCACCCAGTTGTCCTCACGCCGGACGCTCCAGGTCTGCTCGCCGGGCTTCAGCCCGTCGGGGTTCTGGTTCACGGGGTAGAGGCTGGCCAGCTTCCACTGGGCGAAGCGGACGGGGGCCTTGCAGCCCCGGTCGTTATCCGTGGCCGCACGCCAGAAGCTCGGCACCAGCATGGTTTTCAGCATTTCCCGGCCGTGATAGCGGTAGGAGATGATCCCGCCCATGGTCTTGGAGAACAGGACGTGGAAATCCTTTCCCCGGACGCCCAGGTTCCAGGCGCCCTCAATGACCTCCGGGGCCCGGTCCGGGTGGACCGGAAGGGGTATCCGGCCGCCGGACCACTGGCCGAAGGCCACCTCGTGACCCTTTTTTGCCCAGTCCTCATCCTGGCGCAGCCGGAAGGAGACGGCAACCGTATATTCCGTGTCCAGCGACTCCGGCCACAGGGGCAGGGGATAGGTCCGCCGCTCTTCCGGGGGGACGTCGGTCTCCAGGGGTTTTTCCGCCAGCAGGACGCCCTCCCGGCAGAGCCGCACCACGCACGCGAATTCCCCGCTGCCGGTGAAAAGGTTTCTGTTGACAATCTCCACGGTCCGGTCGGAGACATGGACCTGCAAATTCTGGTAGAGATACTTGACCTCCTGCATCTTGGCCGTGGGGGCGCGGCTGAGGCTGTCCACGATGCCGTCGCCGCTGAAGTTGCCGTCGTGGGGGCGGTCGCCGAAGTCCCCGCCGTAGCCCTGATAGCAAAGGCCGTACCGGTCCTTCCAGGTGACGGCCTGGTCGATATAGTCCCAGATGAACCCGCCCTGATAGGATGGCACCTCGTCCGTCAGGCGGATATACACATCCTGCCCGCCGAAGGAGTTGCCCATGGCGTGAGCGTACTCACAGGAGATGGCGGGCCGGGAGGAGTCCTTCTCCAGCGCCGCCCGGAGGCGCTCGGCAGGCCAGTACATGCTGCTGAAAATGTCGCTGGTTTTGGCGTAGTCCGGATCCTGATGGAGACTCTCATAGTGGACAGGCCGGGTGTCCATGGCGTGAAAATAGCCGGAGGCCGCCAGAAGGTTGTCCCCGCCTGCGGACTCGTTGCCGCAGGACCAGATGAGAACGCTGGGCCGGTTCCGGTCCCGGCGGAGCATGGCCTCCGCCCGGGCGATGACCGCCGGGCGCCACTGGGGGGCGCTCCCGGGAATGTGGTCCTCCCGGGGGATCAGGTTCCGGTCCCGCATCTCCCAGCAGCCGTGGGACTCCAGGTTCATCTCGTCAATGACGTACATGCCGTACTTGTCGCACAGCCGGTAGAAAAAGCTCTGGTTGGGGTAGTGGCTGGTGCGGATGGCGTTGATGTTGTTCTGCTTCATGGTGCGGATGTCCAGCTCGGTCTCCGCCTCGGTGACGCAGCGGCCCGTCCGGGAGGAAAACTCGTGGCGGTTTACCCCCTGGAAGCGGATGCGCCTGCCGTTGAGCAGCATCAGGCCGTCCCTGATCTCAAACCGGCGCAGGCCCACCGTCTCCCGGACGGTCTCCGTCAGTGCGCCGGAGGCATCGAACACCTCGATGGACAGCCGGTACAAAAAGGGCTTTTCCGCGCTCCAGAGCCGGGGATGGTCCACGGGCAGGACCGCCTCGCTTTCCGTAGGCAGGGAGATGCTGGAGCCCGCGATCTGCGTCTCTCCATCGTACAGGCGCAGAGCCGCCTGGCCCTCGCCGGAGGCCTCCAGCGCTACCCGGACTTCGCCGGAGGCAAAGCCATCGGCGAGGGGGGTGGTGATCTTCATGTCCCGCACGTGGACCGCCGGAACGGCGTACAGGAATACCTCCCGGAAGATGCCGGAGAAACGGAAGAAGTCCTGATCCTCCATCCAGCTGGCGTTGGTGTACTGGAACACCTGGGCGGCCAGCTTGTTCTCGCCGGGAACCAGGTACTCCGTCAGCTCAAACTCCGAGGGGGTGAAGCCGTCCTCACCGTAGCCCGCGTAGTGCCCGTTGCACCACACGGCCAGGCCGCTCTCCGCGCCCTGGAAGGAGATGAAAATCCGCATTCCTGCCATATACTCCGGCAGGGTAAAATACTTTACATAGCTTGATACCGGGTTGAATTTCTCCGGTACCTGTCCCGGCTTCACGTCCTCACAGCCGTCCCAGGGGTACTGGACATTTACATACTGGGGATGTCCGTAGCCGTGGAGCTGGGGGTG
>CAMXNV010000170.1 GCA_947245315.1 uncultured Oscillibacter sp.
CGGACGCAAATGCCAGCTTTGAGTACTCCCGGGAGGACTGATTGCCGGCGGCAGGGTTTTGCCGCGCCGGTCCTCCTGCGCCATGCTGCCGGGGGTGTCCTATCCGGAGATTTTATCCTGTAGGGGCGGACCTATGTGTCCGCCCCTACAGGGTGTTCTATCCATCGAAAAGCAAACCCTGTGGGGCCCAGTCCCCAGACCGGGCCATCTCCCCCGCCTTCCGGGGGTGTCCGATTGCCGGAGTTATTGCAGGGGCATCCCCCCGCCGTTGACAAGCAGGGCCCTAAATGTTAATATAGATCTATATGTACATCCGGCGGAACGGCCCGCCGGGCTTTGGTAATCGGGAACAACAAAAGAAGAATAAGGAGAGCGGTATGGCAACCAAATATGTATTTGTTACCGGCGGCGTGGTCTCCGGCCTGGGCAAGGGCATCTGCGCGGCGTCCCTGGGGCGGCTCTTGAAGCAGCGGGGTATCCGGGTGCGGACTCAGAAATTCGACCCCTACATCACCGTGGACCCCGGCACCCTGAGCCCCTACCAGCATGGAGAGGTCTTCGTCACCGAGGACGGCGCGGAGACCGACCTGGACCTGGGCCATTACGAGCGCTTTGTGGACGAGGACCTGTCCGGCAACAGCTCCATCTCCTCCGGCAAGATCTACTGGTCCGTGCTGAACCGGGAGCGCCGGGGGGACTACCTGGGCGCCACCGTCCAGATCATCCCCCACATCACCAACGAGATCAAGAGCCGTGTCTACGCCATGGCCAGCGAGGACGTGGACGTGGTCATCTGCGAAATCGGGGGCACCGTGGGCGACATCGAGTCCCAGCCCTTCCTGGAGGCCATCCGCCAGGTCCGGGCCGAGCGGCCCCAGGGGGACGTGCTCTTCATCCACGTGCCCCTCATTGTGGAAATCCCCGGCTCCGGCGAGCTGAAATCCAAGCCCACCCAGCACTCCGTCAAGGAGCTGCTGAGCCTGGGCATCCAGCCGGACATCCTGGTCTGCCGCTGCGACACCCCCATCACCTCGGACGTGCGGCGGAAGATCGCCCTCTTCTGCAACGTGGAATCCGACTGCGTCATCCAGAACGCCACCGCCGAAACCCTCTACGAGGTCCCCCTGCTCATGGCCAAGGAGGGCCTGGACGAGGTGGTCTGCCGGAAGCTGGGCCTCATCACCCACCAGCCGGACCTCCGGGAGTGGACCGCCATGGTTCAGCGGGAGAAGCGGGCCAGCAAGCACGTGGAAATCGCCCTGGTGGGCAAGTACGTTCAGCTTCATGACGCCTACCTCTCCGTGGTGGAGTCCCTGAACCACGCGGGCACCGCCAACGACGTGGTGGTGGACATCCGCTGGGTGAACTCCGAGACCCTGACGGAGAAAAATATCCAGGAGGAGCTGGGGGGCTGCGCCGGGATCATCGTCCCCGGCGGCTTCGGCGACCGGGGCATCGAGGGCATGATCCAGGCCGTGCGCTACGCCCGGGAGAACCGGGTTCCCTACTTCGGCGTGTGCCTGGGGATGCAGATGGCCGTCATCGAGTTCGCCCGGCACGTCCTGGGCTACGCCGACGCCCACTCCTCCGAGTTCTCCGAGACCACCCAGCACCCCGTCATCGCCCTGATGCCGGACCAGGTGAACATCACCGACAAGGGGGGCACCATGCGCCTGGGCCGCTACCCCTGCGAGCTAAAGGAGGGCACGGAGAGCCGCCGCCTCTACGGCGCGGCGGAGATCTCCGAGCGCCACCGCCACCGCTTTGAGTTCAACAACGACTTCCGCGCCGAGATGGAGGCCAAGGGCATGGTCCTGGCGGGCCTGTCCCCCAGCGGCCACCTGGTGGAGATCGTGGAGCTGCCGGACCACCCCTGGTTTGTGGGCGTCCAGTTCCACCCGGAGTTTAAGAGCCGTCCCGACCGGCCGCACCCCCTGTTCTACGGGTTCGTGAAGGCCTCGGCAGAGGCGGCCAAGGAATGAGACCCTCCGCGCGGGCGGGGCGGCTCCTGGCGGCCCTGCTGTGCGTGCTGGCCCTCACGGCGTGCAGCTCCCCGCCGCCGGAGGGCACCTGCGACAACCTCCCCGGGGGCATCGACCCGGTGCTGATGGTGGAGGGGACGCGCTACCTCTGGCACGGCGTGAACAACGGAGGCATGGTCATCCACGCGGACGAGGAGGGGCGGCTCACCAGCTATATGCCCGAGGGCTGCGAGTCCCTGGGACCCCTGGGGGAGATCACGGAGGACCCGCCGGAGAAGGACCTCCAGATGCAGGCGGGCTTCGAGGCCGCCGGCGAGGTCTACGGCGACCCGGACAAGCCCCTGGTGGTCTATGTGCTCATGACAACCGATTGGTTTAAAGAGACCTATATCCGCTTCGAGAGCGAGGAGCTGGGGGACCACCTGATCCGCTGGGACGGGCGGCTGTTCCGCTTCCCCCAAGGGGCCGGGCAGCCCCTGGAGGCGCTGCCGGAGGGCTGTGTGTCCATCGGGACCCTTACCTTCGTCCCCCCGGACACCCTGCCGGAAAACGACCTGGAGTGCAACGGCATGACGGACAACTTCGGCCACACCCTGACGGGCCGGGAGGTCTTTCAGGACCCGGCGGACCCGGAGGTGCTGTATGTTTTCGAGACTCAGTACTGGCAGGGGGGGAGCTTTCCCGCCTGGGAGCCCTGCCGGATTTGGGAGCCGGGGGACCCGTTGTATCCTGCGGAAGAATAAAAAATAGGAGCTCCGGCTTCCCGGAGCTCCTAAGCTTCCAATAATTCCTCCACCGTGACGCCCAGGGCCTCGGCCAGGGCTTTCAGCTCGATGTTCGTGACGAAGCGCTGCCCGCTCTCGATGCGCTGGACGGCGTTCTTGTCCACGTCCAGCCCGCTTAGCTGGAGCAGGTCCGCCAGGCCCCGTTGGGACAGCTTCGGCGTTTTGGCTTTGCGGAGGGATGCCACCCAGCTGCCGCAAAGATTGTGCCTCCCATTCGGGGCACGGTTTTTATACATGAAAACCTGTCCTGACCTTTCGTGAGTGTCATTCGACCGTTTATTTTATTTTAAGATAAAATGAGTGAGTATCTGACACTCACTAAATGTCAAAAGGAGGTTTTTTATGGCTTATATGGATCCAAGCGCGCTCGATGAACTGCTGAGCTTCTCTCTCGGCTCAATTCTCCTGGAACGCTTCCAAGAAGACGAGCTCCTGGCGGCAGCCATTGCAAGGCCCAGACCGAGGCGTTAAAAACCCTGGAGGATATCCGCCTCATCCTGAACAGTTCCCTGGAAGACCCGGAATGTTTTGATCGAATTGAGCTCATCGTAGAGGCGATGGAGAATCACAAAATCCCCATCTACCGGCACGACTGGTAAACATGTCCCGCTGGCAGAGGTGTGAGCCCCACACCCTAAGCAAAAAAGCCTCCCTCTTTGAGGGAGGTGGCACGGCGGAGCCGTGACGGAGGGAGTTATCCAAGGTATCTTACGGGGGAACTCCCTCAGTCACCGCCTCCGGCGGCGACAGCTCCCTCAGAGAGG
>CAMXNV010000171.1 GCA_947245315.1 uncultured Oscillibacter sp.
GCGCCATTGTGGCTATCTGGTCCAACATCGGCTACGACGCGGTGCTGCTGCTGGCGGGACTTCAGAACATCTCCAAGTCCTACTATGAGGCGGCCAGCATCGACGGGGCCAACAAGGTCACCCAATTCTTCCATATCACCCTGCCCATGGTCTCTCCCACGCTGTTCGTGGTCATGATTATGCGCCTCATGGCCTCCGTGAAGGTGTACGACCTGATTTATATGATGGTGGAGGACACGAACCCCGCCGTCACCAGCGTGCAGAGCCTAATGTATCTGTTCTACCGCGAGTCCTTCGTGGCGGGCAGCCGCGGCTCCGGCTCCGCCATCGTGATTTGGACCGTGCTTCTCATTGGCCTGGTGACCATCATCCAGTTCCTCGGCCAGAAGAAGTGGGTCAACTACGACGTGTAAGGAGGGGACGAAATGAAAAGCACCGCTTCCCTGGAACGGTCCCGCAAGATGACCACGTTCCTCACCTACCTGGCCCTGATTCTGGGCTCCGCCATCATGGTCTTCCCCTTTGTGTGGATGATTCTCACCAGCTCCAAGACCATCCCCGAGAGCCTGGCGATTCCGCCCACCATCTTCCCCAAGGAGCTGATCCTGGACAACTTCAAGGACGCCATGGCCAGTCTGCCCTTCCTGCGGCTGTACTGGAACACGGCGCTGATGATCCTCTTCCGGGTGCTCTGCGCCATCGTGTTCAGCTCCATGGCGGGCTACGCTTTCGCCAAGCTGAACTTCAAGGGCAAGAACCTCCTCTTCGGCATCGTGCTGGTGCAGATGTCCCTGCCCAGCCAGATCTTCATCATTCCCCAGTATCAGATGATCGCCCACATGGGCCTGGCCAACACGATCTTCGCTCTGGTCTTCCCGGGCATCGTCAGCGCTTTCGGTGTGTTCTTCCTGCGCCAGACTTACATGGGGATTCCCACGGAGATCGGCGAGGCGGCCTATCTGGACGGGTGCAACCAATGGCAGACCTTCACCAAGGTCATGTTCCCCCTGACGGGCACCTCCGTGGCGGCCCTGACCATCTTCACCGCCGTCTTCGCCTACAGTGACCTGATGTGGCCCCTGGTCGTGAACTCCGACCTGAAGATGATGACCCTTTCTTCCGGCCTGGCCACCCTGCGGGGTCAGTTCACCACCAACTTCCCGGTGCTGATGGCGGGCTCCCTGCTGGCCATGCTGCCCATGGTGATCCTGTACCTGATCTTCCAGCGCCAGTTCATCGAAGGCATCGCCTCCACCGGCGGCAAGTGATACTTTCTTGAAAGAAAGTATCCAAAGAACTTTAGCGCGCTCTGCGGTCCGGCGGTTCTCCGGGCTGGAGCGACGGCGACGGAGTTCTTACCTTGATGAAAGCTTTAGCTTACCCTTGCCTTGTAAAACGCAATACCTAGCTTTGCTTTAAGGCGGCAGCCTTCATTCATCCACCTTTCTTCCACACAGCCCCGGCGAGTTACCCCGCCGGGGCTGTCACCCTATCCTCCCCCCTGCTGTGAGCTTCCACCAAGTCCGGCGGGCGGCGGAGCGCAAAATTTGTCTACTTTCCTCTCTTGCCTTTTCCGCAAAAACTGCCTACAATTGCCGCAGTTCCATTGGTAAAACACCCAAGAAATTGTGAGGGAACCGCTATGATACTTTGCGAGAAGGGTCTTTTTACCCTGCACACAAAACACACCACGTATCAGATGAAGGTCGGGGACTACGGCGTGCTGCTGCACACCTATTACGGTCCCCGTCTCCGGGGCGGCGATCTGTCGTATCGCATCCGCTATATTGACCGGGGCTTTGCCCCCAACCCCGAGGAGGCTGGGGAGGAGCGGGGGTTCTCCTTGGACGTGCTTCCTCAGGAGTATTCCACCTCCGGCATGGGCGACTTCCGCCTTCCCTCCCTGGAGCTGGAGCGCCCCGACGGCAGCCGCGCCGCCAGCCTCCGGTACAAGTCCTATCGGGTGGAACAGGGCAAGTACGCCCTGGAGGGCCTCCCCGCCTTCTGGGGGGAGGACGGGGAGAGCCTGATTGTAACCCTGGAGGACGCCGCCGCCGGGGTGGACGTGGAGCTGTACTACGGCGTGCTGGAGGACTACGACGTCATCACCCGGGCCATGCGGCTGGTCAACCGGGGGACGGAGACCGTCAAAGTCCGGCAGGCCGCTTCCCTGTGCCTGGATGTTCTGGGGGCGGACTGGGACCTGATTACCTTCGATGGGAAGCACGTGCTGGAGCGCCGCCCCAACCGGGCGCCCCTGACCCCCGGGGTCCGGAGCGTGGGGAGCCTCCGGGGGGCCTCCAGCCACCAGCACAACCCCTTTGTCATTCTCTGCGAGCACGGCGCGGGCGAGGATCAGGGTCTCTGCCTGGCCGCCTGCCTGCTTTACAGCGGCAGCTTTTTGGCGGCGGCGGAGCGGTCGCAGTTTGAGGACACCCGCCTCACCCTGGGCATTCACCCCGGTCAGTTCTGCTGGGTGCTGGAGCCCGGCGAACACTTTACCACCCCCGAGGCCGCCCTCTGCTGCTCCCGGCAGGGCCTGACGCCCCTGACCCACCGGCTTCACCGGGCCATCCGGGAGCGGCTGATCCGGGACCCCTGGGCCGGGGAGCCGAGGCCCGTCCTCATCAACAACTGGGAGGCCACGGAGTTCGGCTTTGACGCGGAGCGCCTTCTGGGCTTCGCCCGGAGCGCCGCCCCCCTGGGCATGGAGCTCTTTGTCATGGACGACGGCTGGTTTGGCGCCCGGAACTCCGACCAGGCGGGGCTGGGGGACTGGACCGTGAACCGGGAGAAGCTCCCGGACGGCTTAGAGGGCCTGGCGTCCCAAATCCGGGACCTGGGCATGAAGTTCGGCATCTGGATTGAGCCGGAGATGGTCAACGAGGACAGCGAGCTCTACCGGGCTCACCCGGACTGGGTGCTCCAGCTCCCCGGCCGTCCCAAGGTCCGGGGCCGCCAGCAGCTGGTGCTGGACTTCTCCCGCAGGGAAGTCCGGGACCACGTTTACGGGGCCCTGAGGGCGGTGCTCTCCAGCGCCCCCGTGTCCTACGTCAAGTGGGACATGAACCGGAGCCTGGCCACCGTCTGGTCCGCCCAGCTGCCGCCGGAGCGGCAGGGCGAGGTGTGCCACCGCTATGTCCTGGGCCTCTACGACATGCTGGAGCAGATGCGCCGGGACTTCCCCCGCATGCTCATCGAGGGGTGCAGCGGCGGTGGAGGCCGCTTCGACGCGGGGATGCTGTACTACACCCCCCAGATCTGGTGCAGCGACAACACCGACGCCATCGACCGGCTCCGCATTCAATATGGCACCTCCTTCTGCTATCCTGTGAGCACCATAGGGGCCCACGTCTCCGCCGTCCCCAACGCCCAAACGGGCCGAACCGTCCCCATGGAGACCCGGGGGGTGGTGGCCATGCACGGCACCTTCGGCTATGAGCTGGACGTGCGCCGCTGCACGGAGGAGGAGAAGGCGGTGATCCGCCGCCAGATCGCCTTTTTCAAGGAACACTGGGAC
>CAMXNV010000172.1 GCA_947245315.1 uncultured Oscillibacter sp.
ACACCCTCTGGGCCCACCAGATCAAGACCCCCATCGCCGCCATGGGCCTGCTGCTCCAGGAGGAGCCCAGGCCGGAGCTGGAGGGGGAGCTTCTGAAAATCGAGCAGTACGTGGAGATGGTCCTGGGCTACCTCCGCCTGGGGAGCAGCGCCACGGACTACGTCCTGCGGACCTGCGACCTGGACGCCCTCCTGCGCCAGTCCATCCGGAAGTACGCCCGGCTGTTCATCCTGAAAAAGATCTCCCTGGACTTCCGGGAGACGGGGCGGCAGGTGCTGACGGACGAGAAGTGGCTGGCTTTCGTCTTCGAGCAGCTGCTTTCCAACGCCCTGAAATACACCCCCGAGGGGGGCCGCATCCGCGTCTACGGCGACGGGGAGACCCTGGTGGTGGCGGACAACGGCATCGGCATCCAGCCGGAGGACCTGCCCCGGGTCTTCGAGAACGGCTTCACCGGCTTCAACGGCCGGGAGGACAAGAAGTCCACGGGAATCGGGCTCTACCTCTGCCGCCAGGTGATGGAGCGCCTGAACCACGGCATCACCATCGCCTCCCGCCCCGGCGAGGGCACTTTTGTGCGCCTGGACCTTTCACGACAAAGGCTGAAAGCCGAATAAACGAAGAACCACGTGAGTTAGGAGTTAGGAGTGAGGAGTTAGGAGTTATTTTTTGAGGGGGACAACTCCTCACTCCTAACTCCTAACTCCTCGCTTCCCGAAGGGGGGAACTATGGCAGTCATCGAGAGAACCATTGGCCCGGAGGAGGACGGGGCCACCGTCCGGCATGTCCTTCGGGCCAAGCTGCACTTCTCCGCCCACGCCGTCTCCCGGCTGGCCCACGGGGGGGACTGCATCCGGGTCAACGGGCGGCCCGTCCACACGCCCCAGGTGCTCCGGGCGGGGGACGTGCTGGAGGTGGAGACGGAGGACCGCCGCCCGCCCAAGGTCCCCGTGGTCCCGGGGGACTGGCCCTTGCCGGTGGTCTGGGAGGACGGGCACCTGCTGGTGGCCGACAAGCCCGCGGGCATGACGGCCCACGCCTCCAACCTCCTGCCGGACACGCCCACGGTGGCGGGGGCCCTGGCCTGGAGCCGGGGAGGGGACTTTGTCTTTCACCCGGTGAACCGCCTGGACAAGGGGACCACGGGGCTGATGGTGATCGCCAAGAGCGGCTATGTCCACGACCGGCTCCGCCGCCTGCTCCATACGGAGGGCTTCCGCCGGGAGTACCGGGCGATTTGCCTGGGCTGCCCCCAGATGGAGGCGGGGACGGTGGACGCGCCCATCGGGCGGGCGGAGGGCTCCCTGGTGGCCCGGGAGGTCCGGCCCGGCGGCGCGGAGGCCGTGTCCCACTACCGGGTCCTGGCCAGGGGAGGGGGGCTGTCCCTCCTGGCCCTCCGCCCGGAGACGGGGCGCACCCACCAGCTCCGGGTTCACATGGCCCACCTGGGCTGCCCCCTGGCGGGGGACTGGCTCTATGGGCAGGAGGACCCGGCCCTGATTCCCCGCCCGGCCCTCCACTCCTGGGCCCTGACCCTGACCCACCCCGTCACCGGGGAGCGGCTGGACCTCAGGGCCCCGCTGCCGGAGGACATGGCCCAGCTGCTCCGGGACCGCTTCCCGGAGGGGGCGGCGGAGCTGGAGGCGGCGTGGTGAGCGCATAAAAAAACAGGAGCCGGAGGATTCCCCAAGGGGCGTCCTCCGGCTCCCGCCGTTGTTATGGTTCCTCTTCCCCGGACACATCGTCCTCCTCGGACTCCGGGGGCGTCTTGTACAGCCTCCAGGCCAGCAGGGCCAGGAAGACGGCGCCGCCGCCCAGGATCACCGTCCCCAGGCCCAGGGCCAGGGGCGGGGGAGCGTCGGGGGCCCCGGTGAGGAGGGGCTTGGCCAGCTGCCAGAAGAGATAGGCCAGGTAGAACGCCGCCATGGCGTAGAGCCCGGCGCGGGCCTTGGGAGTGGGCCCCCTGGGGGCGTTGGGCTTTGCCATCGGATTCCTGCCTCCTTACGGCGGGCCCGCTTAAAAGGCGCGGGCCGCGTTTCCGGGGAAATGCGCGGGGGAGTGCTTTCCGGCGAAAGGGGAGTTACTCCTCCTCGTCCTCGCCGCCTTCCTCGTCCAGCTCCTCCAGGTTAAACTCCAGCTTTTCGCCGCAGTTGGGGCAGATGACCTCTCCGTCCTCCAGGACGGAGCCGTCGAAGTAGATGGTTTCCTCGCAGGCGGGGCAGGTGGTGGCGTAGCAGTCCTCTTCGTCCTCCAGCAGGTCGTCCTCGTCCAGCAGGTCCTCCTCGTCCTCGTCCTCGTCCTCGCCGAAGAGCAGGTCCTCCACGTCCTCCAGGTCGTCGCTGACGGCGTCCAGGCCGTCGCCCAGCTCCTCCTGGGCCTCCTGCATATCCACCAGCTCCAGGGCGATGTCGTCCAGCACGTCGATGATGGCGGCCAGGAGCTTGCCCTCCTTCTTGCCGGTGTCCAGCTCCATGCCCTCCATCAGGCCCTTCAGGTACGCAACTTTCTCGGTGATTTCCATAGTCAAAAACCTCCTTTTGTCATGTGAGTGTCCATAGGTGCGAGCCTATTTATCAAGGTCCTCGGTCATAATCCCGAGCGCCTCTAGTTTGGCTCTGGTAGTCTTGATTTGATACTCGATTTCCTCGTCCCGGTTCTGTGCGGCTTTGATTCTCTGCAGCCGCGTGTACTCGTCGATCAAGGCGGTGGCTTGTTCCTTCTCCGTCATGTGCTCATCCATTCCTTTCTACCTCCTTCGTAAGGGGTTTACTCAAAACTTGGCTGCGGACAGGGAATCCAAAGGGGGGACGAAGTCCCCCCCTTGATTTACGTTACTCCTTGCACCGCCCCAGGTACTCGCCCGTCCGGGTGTCCACCTGGATCTTCTCGCCCTCGTTGATGAACAGGGGCACCTGGATCACCGCGCCGGTCTCCAGGGTGGCCTTTTTGGTCACATTGGTGGCCGTGTCGCCCTTGACGCCGGGCTCCGTCTCCGTGACCTCCAGGTCCATGAAGTTGGGAACCTCCACGGTGAACACGCTGCCCTTGTAGCTCACCAGCTTGCAGACGGTGTTCTCCTTGACGAACTTGAAGCCGTCGCCCAGGACCTCCCGGTTCAGGGGGGACATGTCGTAGGTCTCGGGGTCCATGAAATAGTACAGGTCTCCGTCGTTGTAGCTGTACTCGGCGTCCTTCCGCTCCACGCTGGCCTGCTCAAATTTGGCGGTGGGGTTGAAGGACTCCTCCCGGATGGCCCCGGTGATGACATTCTTGTACTTGGTGCGCACAAAGGCGGCGCCCTTGCCGGGCTTGACGTGCTGGAAGTCCACCACCAGCATGGGCTTGCCGTCCATCTCAAAGATCATACCCTTGCGGAAATCGCCGGCAGAAATTGTTGGCATAATAAAATCCTCCTACAAATCTTTATCCGAGAAAACGACCTGCGGGAGGGCATTTTCTCTCTGGTTCTTCCTTTATAGCCTTAGCTATTTTATCCCATATA
>CAMXNV010000173.1 GCA_947245315.1 uncultured Oscillibacter sp.
CGGGGAAATGGCCTGGTCTGGGGACCAGGCCCCACAGGGTGTTCTATCGATAGAACAGGTCTGGAACCCGGTTCTCTATCGATAGAACGCCTTGTAGGGGCGGACCTATGTGTCCGCCCTTCTACAGGGAGCTCCGAGGTCCCGGGGGAAATGGCCTGACCTAGGGGTCAGGCCCCACAGGGTGGTCCATCGATAGAAGAGGGTGTGGGGCCCGGTCCCCAGACCGGGCCATTCCCTGTTCCGGCGCAATTTACAGGTGACAAGCCACCAATTCTCTGTTATACTATATACCATCTACTACACCGGGCCGGAGGCCCTATCCTAGAAACACTAAGGAGCAACGCTATGAATATCGTATGTCTTGACATGGAGGGCGTCCTCGTCCCCGAAATCTGGATCGCCTTCTCCGAGGCCAGCGGCATCCCCGAGCTGCGCCGCACCACCCGGGACGAGCCCGACTACAACAAGCTGATGCACTTCCGCCTGGGGATTCTCAAGGAGCACGGCCTGGGACTCCGGGAGATTCAGGACACCATCGCCAAAATCGAGCCCCTCCCCGGCGCCAAGGACTTCCTGGACGAGCTCCGGGCCGCCACCCAGGTCCTCATCCTCAGCGACACCTTCGAGCAGTTCGCCAAGCCCCTGATGGAAAAGCTGGGCTGGCCCACCATCTTCTGCAACACCCTGGAGGTGGGCCCCGGCGGGGAGATCACCGGCTACAAGATGCGCTGTGAGCAGTCCAAGCTCACCACGGTCAAGGCCCTCCAGTCCATCGGCTACGACACCATCGCCGCCGGGGACAGCTTCAACGACCTGGCCATGATCCAGGCCAGCAAGGCGGGCTTCCTCTTCAAGAGCACCGAGCAGATCAAGCGGGACTACCCCCGGATTCCCGCCTACGAGGAGTTCGGCGAGCTGCTGGACGCCATCAAGGCCGCCCTCTGAGCCCGGCGTGGGGCTCTTTTGGAAGGGCCTGTGGGAGATCTTCAAGGGCCCCCTGCTGGTCCTGGCCGCTCCGGCCCTGCCCCTGCTGCTGATCTGCCTGGGGACCATCGCGGTGATGGTTTTCCGGGAACTCCGAAAAAATAAGTAGGGCCTGTTCCCATAAATCAGATTTGCCGGAAAGACGCGCGTTTGAGCTTATGGGAACAGGCCCCAGGAAGGGAGACGAAACATGAACCCGAAATTTGAGAAGCTGGGCTTCCGCCCCGCGGACATCCTCCTGCCCAGGGAGGGCACGGACATGACCAAGTGGGCCGTGGTGGCCTGCGACCAGTTCACCTCTCAGCCCGAGTACTGGCAGGCGGTGGAGGACACCGTGGGAGACGCCCCCTCCGCCCTGCGGCTCATCCTCCCGGAGGCGGGGCTCAGCGCCCCGGACGTGGAGGAGCGCATCGCCGCCGTCAACGCCGCTATGGGGGACTACCTGAAAAGCGGCCTCTTCAGGACCCTGGAGGACAGCCTCCTCTATATCGAGCGGGTCCAGTCCGACGGAAAGGTGCGCCACGGCCTCGTGGGCATGGTGGACCTGGAGCAGTATGACTTCACCCCCGGCTCCGGGGCCCTGATCCGGGCCACCGAGGGCACGGTCCTCTCCCGGATCCCGCCCCGGGTCAAGGTCCGGAAGGACGCCCCCATTGAGCTGCCCCACGTCATGCTGCTCATTGACGACCCCAACAAGACGGTCATCGAGCCCCTGACCCGGGCCTCCGGCGAGATGGAGAAGCTGTACAGCTTCGACCTCCAGCAGGGAGGCGGGCACATCACCGGCTGGCGGCTGACGGCGGCCCAGGTGGACGGGACGGCGGACGCCCTGGAGGCTCTCTGCTCTCCGGAGGAGCAGGCCTGGAAGTACGGCGTGAAGAACGCCGCGCCCCTGCTCTTCGCCGTGGGCGATGGGAACCACTCCCTGGCCACGGCCAAGCAGTGCTATGAGGACTTGAAGAAGGTCACCCCCGAGAGCGAGTGGGCGGCCCTGCCCGCCCGGTACGCCCTGGTGGAGGTGGTGAACAACCACGACGATGCCCTCCAGTTCGAGCCCATCCACCGGGTGGTCTTCGGCGTGAAGCCGGAGGAGGTCCTGGAGGCTTTCAAGGCCTACTACCCCGGCGCTTACGAGGGCCAGGGAGAGGGCCACGTCATCGCCTATACCCACGCCGGAGGCCGGGGATACCTCACCGTGCCCAAGCCCCGGGTTCAGCTGGCCGTGGGAACCCTCCAGGCCTTCCTGGACAGCTACGTCCGGGACCACGGCGGCGAGGTGGACTATATCCACGGCGGCGAGGTGACGGACCGCCTGGGCAGCCAGCCGGACAGCATCGGCTTCAAGCTGCCCGCCATGGGCAAGCAGCAGCTCTTCAAGACCGTCATGGCCGACGGCGTGCTGCCCCGGAAGACCTTCTCCATGGGCCACGCGGAGGACAAGCGCTATTACGTGGAGGCCCGGGCCATCCGGTAACGTGTAAAGGACCGGGAACGCTCCGCGTTTCCGGTCCCTTTCAGGGAGGCGCTTCCTCGTCCTCCTTCAAGCTTTCCAAGGCCACCCGGACGGCCTCCACAACAAAGGCGGTGAAGGTGCAGTCCCGGCCGCGGATAGCGCTTTCAACCTGCTCGATGATGTCGTTGGGAAAGCGGATGCTCTTGCTGGTGGTGGGCGGAATTTTCGGGATTTTAAACTTAGCCATATTGCACCTCGTCCTATTAATATAAGGCAAATGTATTGCAATATGCGCTGGGATTTTGAGCTTTATTTGAAAGACAAATGTGTTGCGCTTTGCCTCTGGCTATGGTAGAATAAACTTGAGGTGATTTTGATGGCGGAACAGCCTGAGTATTACACGGCGCTGGTCAACGCGGTGAACGACGCACTGCTGGCGCTGGACAAGGACAAGCCCCTGGTGGCCAAGATGCTGCTGAAGCAGGGCCAGTTCCGGGCAGAGGAGCTGTACGCCCAGGACGCGGCCAGAGACGGGAAGCCGGTCTCCTGAGGGGCGCTTTTCCTGAGAGCGGATCGATGAACGACGAAAAGGCGGAGCCGGAAGGCTCCGCCTTTTTCAAACGGCTAAGGAAGCCTCCCTCTCTGAGGGAGGTAGCACAATCTTGGGGCCCCCGCAAAATCGAAGATTTTGTGGGGAGAGGAGGAACAAACGGAACGGAGTGAAGCCTGCCCGAAGGGCGGGATT
>CAMXNV010000174.1 GCA_947245315.1 uncultured Oscillibacter sp.
CTCCCTCCGTCACGGCTTCGCCGTGCCACCTCCCTCTAAGAGGGAGGCTTTGGAATGCGGGATGTGTGGCCTGACCCCCAGGTCAGGCCATTCCTCAGGGGTTTCTACAGCCCCTCCTCAACCCAAGCGCTCAGTCCCACTCGATCTCATCGCCCTCTTCCCGGACGAGGCGGCAAAGCTCCTCCCCGTCCTCCAGCAGAGAACGAATGATAGTCTCAAAACGCTTTGCCTTCCCCTCGTTCTCCGGGGTCAGGGGCCAGCGGGCCACGTAGGTGCCGCCCTCCGGATCCGGCTCCAGATTCTCCAGGATGTCCGGGGCGTTTTTCTCGAGATACCAGCGGAAAAACGCCTCCCAGTTGTAGCCGTTCATGTAGGCGTCCGGGTTGGCCTCCTCCATTTTCTGCCCCACGGCCAGGACCTTATCGTCCCCGGCATCCAGGGTGAGGGAGAGCTCGCCGTCGAATTGGAAAACCTGCAAATAGTCAGACATGGCCGCCCTCCTCAGAACTGCTCCAGGAAGCGCATGTCGTTCTCAAAGATCAGCCGCATGTCGCTGATCTTATAGCGCCCCAGGGCCAGGCGCTCCAGGCCCAGGCCGAAAGCGAAGCCCGAGTACACCTCCGGGTCGATGCCGCAGTTCCGCAGCACCTTGGGGTGCACCATGCCCGCGCCCAGGAGCTCGATCCAGCCCTCGCCCTTGCAGGTGGGGCAGCCCTTGCCGCCGCATTTGTAGCACTGGATATCCACCTCGCAGCTGGGCTCCGTGAAGGGGAAGTGGTGGGGCCGGAAGCGGGTGGCGGTGTCCCGCCCGTAAATCTCCCGGATCACCTCGTTCAGCGTCCCCTTGAGGTCCGCCATGGTGATGCCCTTGTCCACCACCAGACCCTCGATCTGATGGAACATGGGGGAGTGGGTGGCGTCCACCTCGTCCTTCCGGTACACCCGCCCGGCGGAGACCATGCGGATGGGCACGCCGAAGCCCTCCATGGCCCGGATCTGCATGGGGGAGGTCTGGGACCGGAGGAGGATGGAGGAGTCCTCCGTCAGATAGAAGGTGTCGGTCCAGTCCCGGGAGGGATGGTCCTCCGGGGCGTTGAGCTTGGTGAAGTTGTAGTCCGACTGCTCAATCTCCGGGCCGTCCATGATCTCGAAGCCCATGTTCAGGAAGATTTCCTTCATCTCGTCCAGCACGGAATACATGGGGTGCTTGTGGCCCAGGGGGGGCTTCTTCCCGGGGATGGTCACGTCCACGGTCTCCGCCACCAGCTTGGCCTCCAGGGCCCTTTGGGAGAGGACGGCGGACTGGGCCTCGATGGCCTTTTCCAGGCTGGCCCGGACGTCGTTGGCCAGCTGGCCCATGACGGGCCGGAGCTCGGCGGACAGGCCGCCCATCTGCTTCAGCACGGCGGTGAGCTCGCCCTTCTTGCCCAGGTACTTGACCCGGAGGGCCTCCAGCTCGGCGGTGGCCCGGGTGCCGCCGATGGCCTCCAGGGCGCCTGTTCGGATGGATTCTAGCTGTTCTTTCATATAACTGTGACTCCTTTTCTTGGACTTACTGATGCTGAAATGAGAAATGAGAAATTTTGAAGTTCGGAGAACCGGCTGTCAGCTAAAATATAACTCCTAATTCCTAACTCCTACCTCCTAACTATTTGAGGAATGCTTTGGGCTCAGCTTTCATGGTGACGGTAAAGCGGGGCAGGCCATGGAGGCCGCCGGAGAGGTCCGCGGCGCGCTTCCCCGGGCCCGTCACCAGGGTCACCGGGAAGAGGGCTTGGAGGAGGGCGTCGGCGTCCGGGTCGGTCTTGCCGTAGGGGTAGGCGAAGAAGCTGGGGGGCGTGCCGGTCTCCATGGCAATGCGGTCGTAGCTTTTCAGCAGGTCGTCCAGGACCCGGCTTTGGAAATCGATGTCGGACTCCCCCTCCCGCCGCTGGACGCCGTTGGCCTGGCCGGGGATGAAGTTCCCCTGGCGCTCGTCCAGGTTGTGGATGGCAAAGCCGTGGGACCCGATTTCCACGAGGCCCGAGGCGTTCATCTCCCGGCACATGTCCCAGGACAGGAAGGCCTCGGCCCAGTTGTCCGGCATGTAGGCCATCAGGGCCACGGCGGCCTTGGCCTGGTACTTTTGCAGCAGGGGAAAGGCCAGGGTGTAGTTACTTCGATACCCGTCGTCAAAGGTGATGAGGACGGCCTTCTCCGGCAGGGGCTCCCCCGCCGCCAGCTCCCTGGGGAGGACGGTCCGGTAGCCGTTGGCCGCTAGCCAGCAGAGGTCCTGCTCCAAACGGCCCGCGGTGACGGTCATCTCGTTGCAGGGCTCCCCGTCGGGGACGACGTGGTGGTACATCAGCACCGGCAGGTCCGTGTCATAGGTCACCGGCTCCCCCGCCTGGGAGGAGGCCTGGATCATGACGGGCTCCGGCTCCGGCAGAGCGGGGAGGGGGGACAGGGCGGCGGAGGCGGCCAGGGACAGCGCCAGCGCCAGGGATACGCAGTTCATGAGGGCTCAGGTCCTTTCTTGGCGGGTAGGTTCGGGGAATGAAAAAGGCCCTCCGTCCCAGAGAAAGGGACGAAAGGCACATCCTTCCGCGGTACCACCCAAATTCGCGCCCCAAGGCGCGCGCTTTAGGCCCCGGTAACGGAGGGCGGACCGGCCGTGTCTCCACGGCGGCTCCCGGGCGAACCAAACGGCGCTCCGCGGACGGGCTTGCAGCCGACGGCCTGTCCTCTCTTGGCGGAGCGGGATCGTTATTTTCCCGTTCATCGCAGATGTGATATTGACTGTCTTCTATTTATAGCACAGTGAAAAGGGAAATGCAAGAGGGAATTGAGAAGGAGGGGTGTCCGAACGCGCATTTTATAAGGGAGAAGGACTGTAGGGGCGGACCTGCGTGTCCGCCCCTACTCCCCGCTTGCGAGACTGCCGGGGTTCCGGGGGGATGGCCCGGTCTGGGGACCGGGCCCCACACTTCTTCTATCGATAGAACA
>CAMXNV010000175.1 GCA_947245315.1 uncultured Oscillibacter sp.
CTCCTTCGGCAGGGGGAAACCAACACAAAACCGCTCAAAGAAAGTTGAGGATCACCTATGAACATCCAAAAAACCGCCATGATCACCGTCTGCGGCCGCCCCAACGTGGGCAAATCCAGCCTCACCAACGCCCTGGTGGGCGAAAAGGTGGCCATCGTCTCCAACAAAGCCCAGACCACCCGGAATCGAATCTACGGCGTCGTCAACCGGGGCGACACCCAGTTCATCCTCCTGGACACCCCGGGCCTCCACAGGCCCAAGTCCGCCCTGGGGGACTTTATGGTCAAAATTGTCACTTCCAGCCTCAGCGACGTGGACTGCGCCCTCCTTTTGGTGGAGCCCATTGCCCACGTAGGGGGCCCGGAGAAAGCCCTCATCGCCCGCATCCAAGAGGAGAAACTCCCCTGCATTCTCTGCGTCAACAAGACCGACACCGTAGAGCCCGCCCAGCTGCTACCCGTCATGGCGGCCTACAACGAGGCCTGGGACGGCTTCGACGCCATCATTCCCATCTCCGCCCGCACCGGCGACGGCCTGGACGACCTGATGACGGAGCTCCAGAAGTACGCCCAGGAGGGCCCCCAGCTCTTCCCGGACGGCCAGACCTCCGACCAGCCGGAGCGGCAGGTCATGGGGGAGCTCCTCCGGGAGAAGCTGCTGCTCTGCCTGGACAAGGAAATCCCCCACGGGACCGCCGTGGAGATCACAAAGTTCTCCGAGCGGGACTCCGGCGTGGTGGACGTGGACGCCACGATCTACTGCGAAAAGGCCAGCCACAAGGGGATTATCATCGGCAAACAGGGGGCCATGCTGAAAAAGATCAGCTCCCTGGCCCGCCGGGACATGGAGAAATTCATGGGCACCCAGATTTACCTGGAGACCTGGGTAAAGGTGAAGGAGAACTGGCGGGACAATGTGAACTACGTCCGCAGCCTGGGCTACCGGGAGGACTGAGGAAATGCGGGACCCTGAAAAGACCCTGGGCAACATGGCCGACAAGGCCAAGCTGGCGTACCTCAGCTACACGGACGAGGCGGGCTTCCCCACCACCCGAGCCATGCTGGCCCCTCGGGCGCGGGAGGGCGTCCGGGTATTCTACCTGACCACCAACACTTCTTCCCAAAAAGTAGCGGCCTTCCGGCGGGATTCCCGTGCAAGCCTGTATTTCGCGGACACCCGCTTCTTCCGAGGAATCAGCCTCCGTGGCCGGATAGAGGTTCTGGAAGACCCGGAGAGCAAGTCCCGCATCTGGCGGGAGGGAGACGAGCGTTACTACCCCCAGGGCGTAGACGATCCGGATTACTGCGTGCTGAAATTCACGGCGCAAAAGGGCCGGTATTACAGCAATTTCAAAAGCGAGGATTTTGAGATTCCAGATTGACCGGAACTTTCCACGTATCTATTTCGACAGCCCTCGCAGACTAACCTCAAAAGGAGGTCTGCGACATGGACCACATGGAACCCGCGCCCCTCTGGGAGCTCTTCTGCCTCACCGGCGAGCCCCTGGCGTATATGCTCTACCGATCCATCGAGGACGAGAGAGAGACCTATTTATAAAATACTTGATAAAAGGGGCGTTCGGCCCCATACATAGGAGAGGAGGGGCCCCATGGCGGGAACGCCCTACTTTGTAGACCGGGGCGTGGTGCTCCGGGAGACGGAGACGAAGGAGACGGACAAGATACTGACGCTTCTGACCTGGGAGCAGGGGAAGCTGCCGGTGATCGTCCGGGGCGCCCGGCGGAAGGGGAGCAAGTTCACGGCGGCGTCCCAGATTCTGGCCTACTCGGAGTGGACGCTTTACCGCCGCTGGGACTGGCATTTTGGCAGCGACGCCTCCACGCTGGAGCAGTTCACCGGCCTCCGCCAGGACCTGGAGGCGCTGTCCCTGGGCTGTTACATGGCGGAGCTGACGGAGGCGGTGGCCCCGGAGCTGGTCCCAGCGCCGGAGCTGCTCCGGCACCTGCTGAACGGTCTCTACGCCCTCTCCGCGTTAGGGAAGCCCCCCGCCCTGGTGAAGCCCGCCTTCGAGCTCCGACTCCTGAGCTTAGCGGGCTACGAGCCTTTAGCGGACGCTTGCGCCGTCTGCGGGAGGGAGGACCCGGAGGACCCGGTTTTAGACCTGGTGCAGGGCGTGATCTGCTGCCGGGCGTGCGGCGGGGGAGGGGGGAAGCCCCTCTGCCGGGATTCCCTGGCGGCCCTGCGGCACGTTGTTTATGGAGAGCCGAAGCGGCTCTACTCCTTCCGCCTAGGGCCGGAGGCCCTGCGCCGCCTGACCGCGGCAGCGGAGGCGTTTTTGCTGACGCAATTGGAAAGAGGCTTTGGAAGCTTAGACTTTTATAAAAGTCTTTTATAAATAGAATGCGCCATGCACGGTGGAAGAGAGAAAAAGAAGTACGGGGGAACGACACGGGGGCGCGCCTGAATGATCGGCGGAGCCGGAATGACTTCCCCGCGGCGTAGTGCAACGGGGGCTGGTGGTGATCGATTTGGCGTATTTCTCTTTCCGCTGTCGCTCCCCCAATAGAAGAATCGGCCTGGCTTGCTTTGCCGGGCCGATTTGTTCTCCAGGGTAGCGCCAGCGAAAAGAGTAGCTGGTCGATTCGATGTCGGACAAACCCC
>CAMXNV010000176.1 GCA_947245315.1 uncultured Oscillibacter sp.
TAAGAATTTCGCTGGGTCCGGCGATCATGTCGATGGCCACCTGGCCGAAGACCTTCCGCTTGGCCGTGGCCACGAAGACCCCGCCGGGGCCCACGATCTTGTCCACCCGAGGCACGCTCTCCGTGCCGTAGGCCAACGCCGCCACCGCCTGGGCGCCGCCGATCTTGTAGACCTCCGTCACCCCCGCCAGCTCCGCCGCCATCAGGGCCTCCGGGCTGACGGCGCCGTCGGGCCGGGGGGGCGTCACGATCACCAGCTTCTCCACCCCAGCGATCCGGGCGGGAATGGCATTCATCAAAATAGTAGAGGGAAAAGCCTCCGGGCTCCGGGGCACGCAGATGCCCACCCGCTCAATGGGGGTCCACCGCTGGCCCATAACGATGCCCGGACGGTCCGCCAGCACAAAGTCGTTGTGCCTCTGCCGCTGATGGAAGCGCCGGATGTTCTCTGCCGCCTCCCTCAGCGTCTCCTGAAAGGCGCCGTCCACCGCCCGCCGGGCGGCCTCAAACTCTTGGGCACTCACCCGCAGATCCGTGAGCTCCGCGTTGTCGAAGCGGCGGGTGTAGTCCCGGAGGGCGGCGTCCCCCCGCTCCCGGACCTCCCGGATGACCGCGTCCACGGCGGCGCTCACGTCCTCCTCCGCCCGGATGTCCCGGTTCAGGAACTCCTCCGGCCGGAGGCGGTCAAAGTCCAGCAGCTTCATCATGTCCCCGTCACCTCCGTCAGCTTTTGCAGCAGGGTCTCGATCTCCCGGCGCTTGAACTGGAAGCTGGCCCGGTTGGCGATGAACCGGGCGGAGATGGGCATGAACTCCGTCAGCACCTTCAAGCGGTTCTCCCTCAAGGTGGTCCCAGTCTCCACGATGTCCACGATCACGTCGGACAGGCCCAGCAGCGGGGCCAGCTCGATGGACCCGTTGAGCTTGATGATATCGATGTCCCGGCCCTGGGCGGCGTAGTAGGCCTTGGCGATGTTCACAAATTTCGTCGCCACCCGGAGGGACCGGGCGGGGTCGTCCGTGAAGTCCTCCGGCCCGGCCACGCACATGCGGCACTTCCCCAGGCCCGTGTCCAGCAGCTCGTAGACGTCGGCCCCGGACTCCTCCAGGATGTCCTTGCCCACGATGCCGATGTCCGCCGCGCCGTGTTCCACATAGATGGCCACGTCGCTGGGCTTCACCAGGAAATAGCGGATGCCCGCGGCGGGGTTCTCCACCACCAGCTTCCGGCTCTCGTTATAGTCCTCGGGGCAGCCGTAGCCCACCCCCGCCAGGAGATTGTACACCTTATCCCCCAGGCGGCCCTTGGGCAGGGCCACGTTCAGCATGGTCCGGCCCTCCGGCTCCGCGTCCCCCAGGCGCTCCAGCTCGTCCAGGTACAGGGCGAAGCCCACGGCCCGGGCTCCGGGGCGGAACCGGGCGGCCAGGGGATCATACTGCCCGCCTTTCAGCACGGCCCGGGGAAGCCCCGCCAGGTAGCCCTGGAGGACCAACCCATTGTAATACTCCATGTCGTTGACCAGGGACAAATCCAGCCGCAGGGTCTGCCCCTGGGCCTCCAGGGCCCGGCACAGGGTCCCCAGCTCCGCCAGCGCCCCGCCCATGGCGGCGTTGAGGGCGATAGGCTCCGCCTGGGCCAGCACCGTCTCCCAGTCCCCCGCCAGGGCGTCCAGACGACACAGGGCGTCGGTCCCTTGGGGAGAGAGGCCCGCCTCCGCCGCCGCAGCCCGAAGTCCATGGCGGTTCCGGTCCCGAATGCAGCTAAGCAGCCGGGGCCGGGCGGCCTCCGGCGCGCCCACCGCGTCCAGCAGGCCCGCCACAAAGCCCATGTGGCTGGCCTCCAGCACAAAATCCCTTCCCGTCAGGGCCAGGCTCTTCCCGGCCAGGGACACCGCCTGGGCGGTGACGGCGTCGTCCACCGCGCCGATGCACTCCAGGCCAAGCTGGCTGATCTCCTGGAAGGTGTGGCTCTCCTGGCTGGGCCGGTAGACGTTCTCGGCGTAATAAAAGCGACCGCACTCCCCCTCCTCCACCAGGGCGTTCTTGGCGATGGAGAGGGTGACGTCCGGCTTCAAGGCCAGCAGCCGCCCGTCCAGGTCCGTGAAGGTAATCACCTGATCCGAGGCCAGGAAGCGGCGGTTCTGCTGATAAAGCCCGTATTCCTCAAAGCGGCCCATCCGGTACTGCCGGAAGCCCGCCTCCTCGTAGAGGAGGCGCAGCCGGAGAGACAGCCTCTCCTGGGGCCGCAGCCGGTTCAAATCCAATTCCATGGGTATCCTCCTTGCGGGGCACCGCCCCATTGATGGACTCCAGTATACTCCTGTTTTTTAGCAAAGTAAAGCGCTAATTCGGTAGTATAATAGATTCTTCAGTTTTCACAAAAGGCCGCTCCCCAAAAGGAGAGATTTTGCGCGCCCTGACAGTGGAGCTTCTATTTTACAAAATAGAGAGGCTGAAAGAGAAAGCGATAAACGCAATTCTGATGGAACCGCCAAGGTAAGCGGCTGAGCGAAAAGAGGAGCTGGTCGATTCGATGAAGACAAACCCCCGCTCAAACCAATTGCGTGCGGAGAAGTCATTCCGGCTCCGCCGA